>NZ_LWGF01001271.1:0-1602 GCF_001635355.1 Oleiphilus sp. HI0125 | reverse complement strand
ATGGCTCAGGTAAAACCACTTTGTTGCGTGCGTTAATTGGTGCAGTACCTCATATTGAGGGCACGATTAATAGATCACCTGACTTAAGTATTGGTTACGTTCCGCAAAAGCTTCACATTGATCAAACGCTACCGATGACGGTTGAGCGTTTTATGAGTCTACCTAAAAAGCACAGTAAGGCGAGTCTTGTTGAAGCACTCGAGATGGCAGGTGTTCCCAATCTCGGGAAGCAGCAATTAATGGACTTGTCAGGCGGGCAATTCCAACGCGTATTATTAGCGAGAGCGCTGCTAGGCAAACCAAATTTACTCATTCTCGATGAGGCCACACAGGGCCTTGATCATGCTGGTGTTGCAGATTTTTATCGTCAAATCGCTGATGTAAAAGATAGTCTTGGCTGCGGTATTTTAATGATCAGTCATGAACTGCATATCGTTATGCGCCAAACTGATCGCGTGATTTGTCTAAACGGAAACATCTGCTGCCAAGGGCGCCCTGAAGTAATTACCGACATGCCTGAATATCGCAATCTATTTGGTTTGGATCAGAGCGAAGCGTTGTATTTGCACAAACCTCATGCTCATCATGATGACCACTACACCCATGATGAGAACTGTGAAGGCGGCCATCACCATGTTTGATGATTTTCTTGTTCGTGCAGTTCTCGCGAGTGTTGGTGTTGCGCTAGCCGCAGCACCTTTAGGGTGTTTTGTTGTGTGGCGTCGTATGGCTTATTTTGGTGATGCGACCGCACATTCAGCCGTACTAGGTATCGCTCTTTCTCTTAGTTTTTCTACGCCAGTTTTTCTGGGCGTTTTAATCGTTTGTATGATCATGGCGATCACCGTTTCATCATTGAGTGAGCGTGGCATTGCCATGGATACCTTACTAGGTGTGATGTCGCATTCAGCCCTGGCAATTGGTTTGGTTGCTGTGTCGTTTCTGTCCGGTGTGCGAATCGACTTAATGTCTTATTTGTTTGGCGACATTCTCGCTGTCGGTAAATCAGATCTCTTCATTATTTGGAGTGGGGCTGCGCTGGTATTAGTGCTCGCGGCACTGCGCTGGAACGGACTATTACTATCTACGCTTAATCCTGATTTAGCACTAGCAAGTGGGTATAAACCAAAACACGAGCAGCTCATTCTTACTATTAGCCTCGCGATAGTGGTCGCAGTCGCAATCAAAACAGTCGGTGTATTGCTTATTGTCGCAATGCTCATTATTCCAGCTGCTACAGCTCGAGTACTCAGTTCTACCCCTGAGATGATGGCTATTGTCGCTGGTGTGTTAGCGATTTCTGCAAGCTTAATTGGCTTGCGTGGTTCCTATGTTCTCGATACTCCAACAGGTCCCACTATCATTAGTGTGTGTGCGATTTTGTTTGTTGTTGTGAACCTTGGATATCGTCTTCTTCCCAAGAAACTACGTAAAGGAATTTCATAATTATATGGAAGCGATGGTGGACGAGATTCAGCGAAAATTAGCTGAATCAAATGACATTCATACTTTGGCAGATATCTACAAAGACGACGTTAATATCGCCGTCTGGAAACGAGATCTCTCATCAGGATTACGTGATTCAATTGCATCTCTGCTTGA
>NZ_LWGF01001270.1:0-1009 GCF_001635355.1 Oleiphilus sp. HI0125 | reverse complement strand
CGCAGAAAGTACGCAAAAAAGAGAAGCATATTTTCTAGAGTTCGCAGAATCAATCCGCGACAAAGTAAACGTACCACTTGTCGTAACCGGAGGATTCCGTTCAGCAGAAGCAATGCAACATGCTCTCGATCAAAACGCTTGTGACATGATCGGGCTAGCGCGTCCACTTGCGATCGACCCTAAAGTCGGACAAAAACTATTAGATGACGCCTCATATAGAATCGACTGGAAAGAACCTACAACGGGCGTAAAAAGTGTGGATCAAATGGCCATGCTTTCGATCACATGGTACGAATTCCAACTCGCGAGAATGGGTGATGGAAAACTTCCTAAACCGAGTTTGAATGCATGGTCTACCGTAGGCCAAACACTATTTTCGGTGGGTAGACACGCATTTAAGAAAAGACGCGCTTAAGTCAGTCTGCGCCGTTAATCAAAGCTCTTTTTTTAGCGGCGCTTAATTTTTTAATTACATATTCTCGTTTCGATGCCTCGCTTCGATTCAGGCACTGTTCACGGTATACGACAGCCTTCGCAACTTTGCCTCTAAAGAACTTAGCACCCTGCTTTCCACCATTAGATACAGCGCAATGTTCTGAGAAACGGCGATCAATATCTGTTGAGATTCCGGTATAAAGGACACCGCACTCAGTCTCAACCATATAAACATACCAGCGCTGTTCCACGACATTCATCCACATCTAATCAACAAAACATATAAAACACTAGGCAGATTTTACATATAATCCGTCGTACTCAGCCATCGCATATTGCATTACTTATGTTTCGAAACGATAAACTCATCAGACCTAAAAATCTTTCAATCACCATAACATTAGTTTTGTCATTGTTGATGTGGTTTGCATCCAATACATTTCCAATCATCGGTTTAGGTCTAGCTATACTCGCATTAGGCCTACTAGCTTATCAGTGTTTGTTTTACTTACATGTTTGGCCAACATTTAAACAACCAGAAAACCCTCTTCTTTTTTCAATTTATTGGTCTTTG
>NZ_LWGF01001269.1:0-893 GCF_001635355.1 Oleiphilus sp. HI0125 | reverse complement strand
TGCTATCGAAAAATCTTTATTACCAAAACGCTTTGTAATCGGCTTAGCCTTGCTAGTTTCATCCAAACGAACATACTGCATCATTCGCATTACCAGAACGCTATACCAACGCGAAAAAACATGAGCAACTAATATAACAACCGGTACATAGTCAGCAGGTAATTGCATCAGTGCGATGAACTTTAACGCCAATGCGAAGAATAGCCCAACAGCACCATAGGTACCTAAACGGCTATCCTTCATAATATTAAGGATGTGCTCTTGTGACCAACCACCACCAAGACCATCGCAGGTATCAGCCAAACCATCCTCATGAAAGGCCCCCGTCATGTATATGCCAAGTAATATGACGAGAAGAATACTTAGCTCTTGAGAAAATATATGACTTAAAAGGATGAATGCGAGAGCTGTCGTTGAACCAACCAGCCAGCCGACAAGGGGAAAATAGCGGCTGGCATGGTCTTGCGTGCTCTGATCTACATTGCTCAAAGATGGCAAAGGGATGCGCGTATAAAACATCAAAGCATAATGGATTAGTTGAAGCTGTCGTTTAATCATGATCGAGGCTCGTTTGGCTTAAGCGTCTGAGACGCCCGCATCTTCAAAGCTAGCCATCTCATTAATAAACGATACAGCCGCCTTTACAAGCGGATAAGACAAAGCACATCCTGAGCCCTCACCCAAGCAAAGATTCAAATCTAGTAGCGCATTGACGCCTAAATAATCTAACAGCTTTCTATGCCCTTGCTCCTGAGAGCAGTGACAAAACACGGCATTGTCCTTAACCGATTGGTCCAGCTTGTATGCACATAAATATGCGGCACTCGCAATAAATCCATCAACCAATATCAGCACATCACGCTTGCTTGCTTCGAGCATCGCACCAACCATTT
>NZ_LWGF01001268.1:0-817 GCF_001635355.1 Oleiphilus sp. HI0125 | reverse complement strand
GCCGCAGCCGCTATGTTCGTCAGTAAGCGAACATTGGCCCGTTATCTTGAGCGAGAAAATTCGGGCTTCAGAAAGCTACGTGACGATATTTTATGTCAACAGGCACAAGACTATTTACGCAATTCCAGAATGTCTGTAGAGGCTATCGCTACCCTTTTGAACTATCACGACAGCTCAAATTTTCGCCGAGCTTTTAAACGCTGGAATAATCAAACACCTGATCAATATAGGAAAGCAGCACAAAGAATCGCACTTTAAATCCTGCACTTATCGACTAACCTGCACCAGACAATCTCTTGGGAGCATGGCGAGAAAACCTAGTCGCTAGCGATACGGATATGAAGATAAAAACCAAACAAATCAGTGGGACACTTGCACTATTAGTTGCGAGCTTAATTTTAGTTGGCTTCATTTCTATCTATTTAGCAATCAGCAAATCAAATCAAGTCATTCAAGAATTAACCGAAAGCCGGCTTGAGTCGACGCTGATGCTTAAAAAGTCACATATTGAAGATTACTTAAGGGGGCTCATTCAGCAGTTTGAGCTTATGTCGAAAGACCAAAGTGCAAGTGCTGCTAGCTTTCATTTTGATTCGACCTTTCCATTCTTTGAGCAATCTAGTGGTATTTTAGACGCTGAAAAGTCTGAAGTACGAGATTATTTCACTGAACACTTTTTCACCCCATATACTGAACGTTTAGGCCAGTCACCGATTGATGCAGACACCTATTTCAAAGACTTCACGAAAAACCAATGGATACTGCAATACCATTACATCACCGCGAACCCTAACCCTATCGGTGAGAAGCAAAAAAT
>NZ_LWGF01001267.1:0-918 GCF_001635355.1 Oleiphilus sp. HI0125 | reverse complement strand
CTAGCTGCCTTGTTGAGCATATCTATCCACAAGTTGGCTTAGACAGCGTCGCATTATTAGAGCATTGCGGCTTCGAAGTGCTGTTTCCCAAATTTCAAAGCTGTTGCGCCCAACCGGCATATTAACTCTGGCGCCAAGGATCAAGCGCAAGAAGTCGCAAAACAAACCATTGATTTACTGAGCAAATACGATCTCCCCGTAGTAGTACCTTCCGCTTCATGCGCAGACATGATTAAAAAACACTTCCCTCTATTGATGAATAGAAGACTCTCACTACTCAATGCTTGCAAAAAATCTGTCTGAGAGGTGCTTTGAACTGATTCAATTCATTTCACCATTCCTACCATCCATGAGCGATGAAAAAGAATCTATTGCTCTTCACGTGTCATGCTCTGCAAGACGTGGAATCAAGAGCGAAGAGTCTTGGGTAACATCACTTCAAAATTCAGGACATGTAGTCGAGCAACCAAATTATCAAAATGAGTGTTGCGGCTTTGGTGGCACCTTTTCGGTGAAAGCACCCGAAATATCGTCTGTAATGGCTGAAGATAAATGCAAATCTTTAATGGCATTATCCCCGACATTTACATCTGGAGATTGCGGCTGCCTGATGCATTTAAACGGATATGCCGACAAAAACAAACTAGTCCTAAAAGGGAAGCACATTGTAAGCATACTTACAGAACGTTATGGAGTTTCCGATGTCAGATAACTTCAGAATTCGGACTGTTGATGCGCTATCCGACGATTCGTTGCAGAACAATTTTCGTGGAGCGATGGATTTTCTCCAAGACAAAAGACACCAAGCATTTCAAGACTTAGAGTTCGAAAAGTTACGAAGTGAAGGCGCAGATATTCGAAAAAATGTAATTGCTCACTTACCCGATCTTCTTGAGAAACTGGAAAGGAAGTGCATCG
>NZ_LWGF01001266.1:0-8312 GCF_001635355.1 Oleiphilus sp. HI0125 | reverse complement strand
TTGGTTCGACTCTACAAAACGCTGTGCTGTTGACTCATTATAAGAACCCAATACCTGAAGCGTGTAATTAGCGCCACCAAATACTGAAGAATCTTCTTGGCTTTTTTTCACCGATACCTTTATGACTTTATCTTCAGGCATATCAGTACCAAGATTTTCCGTGCTTGTCCGAACAACCTCAGACTCAGGCTTCACGCTCGACTCTAATGCAGTGACGCCTGAATCAGTATCAGCTGCATCGTTATTCTTTTCATTCGCTAGGACTGGATCGTCAGACTGCGCACCTTTCGACCCGACTAAATCAGAGTCCTCTTTGGCAGACTCTTTTGTCTCTAGCAAATCATCACTCGCTACATTTTCAGCCGCCAAGGTCTCATTAACAGCTAGCGAAGATTCATTCTCAACAACTACCGCTTCTTGCACCACATCAAACTTCTCACTTTGGCGCAACGCTTCATCCAATCGCGCTAAACGCTCACGCTGAGCTTCTTCATCTATCACAACGCTTTCACTAGCAAACTCTTGCTGCGCCATACCCGAGAATAAATTGTGCTGCTGCGCGACAAATAAAAATGAAGCCATCAAGATCAACACAATAGTAACTAGTGCAAACGCAGGTAGTCTCGGCTGGGAACGTTGTGACTCAACCACGACTGCGTCATCAGTCGAGTTAAATAACACTGCCCCCATATGGCTTTGAACCTCAGAAACTAGACCTTGGGTTTTTATATGCAAACGCTCTACCGATGCTTCAGGAATAGAAAGAGTCGAGCTAAAACCTACGCTAGACAAACCTTGCTCGATGAATGCTTTTACCTCTTCAACAGATAAAAGGGGCAAGCCAAATGCATGAACCGACTCATCACCATAAGTAGCGGACAACCAAGCAAGTTCTGAAGTAGACGCCAACAACAGCACAACAGAGGTATCTGATTGAGGCAACTCCAATGTGTCAATACAACTTTTCAATAAGGCTTGGGAAAGATGTCCAGCATCATCAATCGTAATCAATGTACGCTTACCTTTCTCTCGATAAAGCTGCTTGTAACTCTCGCGACAGCGAACCAACAACGATTCAACATTTTCAGAAGGTGAGGCAAAAATGGCACTTTGATCAGCAATAGCTTGAACAATATCCGCCGGAGTCATATCAGCCTCAGCGGAAATAGAAATCAAATTCAGTTCAGATTTTAGTTCAGCATGCATTTGGTCAATCAAATGCGTCTTACCCGAACCTTTAGGAGCATGAAGACAAAGCAGTAAATCACCAAAGCAAGCTAAATGACGAACACTTTCTAGTTGATGTTGGCGTTGAGCACCTTTAAAGAAAAAACCTTGCCCTTCCGACAATTGCGCCGACAGCGCGGCATCATCTGCACAGAGACGTTTGGCAATCGATAAAAAATGCGCCTGACTCATTGATTATCCCTTTTCTACAAGGCTAATTTGGAAGAACTTTCAACAACGTACTATGCTCAAAATCATCAGTCACTCGCGCAAACCCTAAGCGGTCCATGAGCACTAGACGCAAAGTACCATCTAACACTTTCTTATCAACGGACATCAGTTCGAGATAATCCTGAGCTGACATGACTTCTGGGCCTCGAATCGGTAAAGCACAATCATTCAAGACTTTCAGAATCCGCTCTTCATCACTTTCTGATAGGCACCCCAGCAACTTAGACATATGCGCGGCCATTGCAATACCTGCACCAACAGCCTCACCGTGCAACCAATTTCCATAACCTGAAAACGTCTCAATAGCATGGCCGAAGGTATGCCCAAGATTCAAAATTGCACGAACACCGCCTTCTGTTTCATCTTCCTCAACAACACTCGCCTTGCATGCACAGGAGGTCAAAATAGCGTAACGCAGACTTGCTTCATCAAGCGCTCGAATATCGGACACATGCTTTTCTAACCACTCAAAGAATGGCAAATCACGAATCAATCCGTATTTAACTACTTCTGCCAAGCCTGCAGACACTTCTCGCTCAGGTAAGGTGGACAGACTAGCAGTATCAATTACAACGGCTTTTGGCTGATAAAACGCACCTATCATGTTTTTACCGAGCGGGTGATTAATAGCCGTCTTTCCCCCGACCGATGAATCGACCTGAGACAATAAGGTTGTCGGAACTTGAATAAAATCAACTCCACGCTGATAACTCGCGGCTGCAAAACCTGTCATATCTCCGATAACCCCGCCACCCAAAGCAATTAACGTTGTGTTACGGGAATGCTTCTTCTCAAGTAATGCATCAAAGATTAGATTTAAGATATCCCAATTTTTATACTGCTCGCCATCGGGCAAGATCACGCTATCCACATCAAAATCGGTCAGAGCTGCACGAAGCTTATCTTCATATAATGGAGCCACTGTCGTATTACTAACAATCATGACCTTCTTGCTACGTATATGCTTTGTAAAATACGAAGCGTCACTCAATAAGTTCGCGCCAACATAGATAGGGTAACTTCTTTCACCAAGATCAACGTTTAAAATATCTACCGTATCTGACACTTATTCTTCCTCTGCTGCGATGCCGTCACTTTGCTCTAATGCACGCACAATACTTTTAACAATTAAACGCAGCGACTTTTTGCTTGTTTCCACGACAAAATCCGCTACTTCACGATAAATTGGATCACGAAGAGCCATCAAGTCCGTTAAGACTTGCTTAGGGTCCTCTCCTCCTTGCAACAAAGGTCGGTTTTTATCCTTATGGGTTCTCGAAAACTGCTGCTCAACAGAGGTATTGAGGTACACAATGAAACCATTGCGGGTCAAATGATCGCGATTCTCCTGACGCATTACCGCGCCACCACCTGTTGCTAATACCACCTGACTTTCCAGAGCTAAATCTTTAATAACAGCCACTTCCCGATTGCGGAAACCTTCCTCTCCTTCGACGTCAAAGATCCAAGGAATATCTGCACCAGATCGCTGCTCAATCTCTTTATCGGAATCAATAAACTCGTAGGAAAGCTCTGTCGCTAACAATTTACCTATTGTTGTCTTTCCCGCCCCCATTGGCCCAACCAATACAACTAAAGGCTTCTTTGTTCTGTATGCCATTGAAAAAACTGCTTAAAAAGTTTGAGTTTAACACCGTTTGATAACAAGGAACGATACATTCAGGCAAAAAAAAAGCCGAGCTAATAAGCTCGGCTTTTTCAGTGTGCCACGATTATTGATCAATCAAACCATCTTTGATCAATTTAGGAGTGATAAACACTAGCAACTCACTACGCTCATTAATGTTTTGCGTCTTTTTAAACAGGTTACCTAGGTAAGGAATATCACCCAGGAACGGTGTCTTAGTTACTGTCGTAGATTCCTCCGACTGGAAGATACCGCCTAGGACAATAGTTTCACCATTGCCAACAAGTACCTGAGTAATTAGTTCATTAGTCGCGATACTTGGCACACCAGCAGTCTCTTGGCCACGATCATCCTGATTTACTTTCAGATCCATAATGATTTTATCGTCAGGAGTAATTTGCGGCGTTACTTCAAGAGACAATACAGCCTCTTTAAATGCAATAGAGGCAGCCCCAGAAGAAGTTGCTTCTTGGTAAGGAATCTCTTCACCAGACTTAATCGTTGCCGTTTGGCGATCCGCCGTTACAATTTTTGGTTGAGCAACGATTTCGCCTTTGCCATCGGCCTCGAATGCCGACAATTCTAAATCAAGCAAGTAATCGCCATTGCCAATACCAATGGCGATAGATGAAGCATTCGTACGTGTCACACCTAGATCAACCGCCAATGCGTCTGGGAATGTAACAGTATTGGTAGTTGTTAACTCGCCAAGAGTATTTTGAGAACCACCGAAACGCCAGAAAGTATCGCCATCTTGGTCACGGCCACCGCCACCCCAAGTAATACCCATTTCTTCAGTAATATTTGAACGTGCACGAACGATACGTGCTTCGATCAGCACTTGGCGCACTGGAATATCCCAGGTATCAACCAAAGTACGGATCTGATTCAATTTATCCGCAGTTTCTCGCACACTAATCGTGTTAGTACGCTCATCTGATGAAATATAACCTCGACCAGAAATCAACTCTTCATCCTGCTGCAATAATGAAACGAGATCTGATGCTTTTGCATAATTGACTTGAATAATTTCCAAACGAACCGGAGCTAACTCTGCAACTTGCTTATTCGTCTCAATTTCAAGTTTTTCACGCGCTGCAATCTCTTCAGCTGGCGCAACAAGCATCACATTACCTGTCGTGCGCTTATCTAAACCCTTAGTTTTTAGCACTAACTCAAGCGCTTGATCCCAAGGCACGTTTTGCAGACGCAAAGTAATGCTACCGCCAACAGTGTCACTCGCTACCAAGTTCAACCCAGTAAAGTCAGCAATCAACTGCAATACTGCACGAACTTCAATGTTCTGGAAGTTAAGAGAGAGCTTTTCGCCTGTGAAAGGAAATTTTTCTTTGCGACGCTCTTCTACTTCGTCTTCAGTAATTTTCTCAACGCTTACAACAAACTGATCGTCAGCTTGATACGCCAAGTAATCATAATTGCCGGTAGGCTTGATCACGATTTTGGCCTTACCATCTTCAATGTAAGACTCAATACGTGAAACAGATGTTGCGAAGTCAACAACATCTAAACGCTGACGAAGGTTTTCCGGAAGCTCTGCATCAGAGATCAACAGCTGGATGTTGCCACCTACTTCACTCATGTCGATATCAGCAGATGGATTCGCTAGACCAATAATGACTTGACCATCGCCTTTCTCACCGCGACGAAAATCAATCGCTGTAATACCATTCCCTGAAGCAGACTGACTAACTGACGCGTCGCTTTCAGCTGATGAATTTTCAGCTGCGGCTGAGCCAATCTTCAAAATCAGATCATTACCTTCAACAGAACTTGTGTAAGGCGCCATGGCATTCAAATCAACAACAAAACGTGTAACAGCTTGGCCCGCATTATTTTTTGCTTCGATCACCGTCATACGGTGAGCGTTGCCGAGACCGAGCTCGTGATAACGCTTATCTAAACCATTTGTTGCGCCATCAACTGTAATTGAGATGTCTGCAGTTTGACCGATCGTAAAGATCTTTGGTTCTGCAGGTGGTTCATCAAAGCTCAGAACAATCTCAACTGTATCACCCGGCATCGATGCAAATTTCACATCCTGTAATACTGCCGCGTTGGCCACGGACATGAACATTGCCGTGAACAAAGATAACGCTAATTTCGGCTGACCAAACATTTTTATTGCCCCAAAAACTCTAGATGTTTTAACTTTTTCATTTATTTGTTTCACTATTCACACGCTCCCAATCACTATATATCTTCCAGCGTTACAGAGCGTGGACGCTCAATCCAACCACCATTCCCGTTCGGCACAATCTCAATCAGACTAATTCCAGCCTCTTGAATTGCTACCACACGGCCATGATTTTTGCCCATATATTGACCTTCCTGAACCCGATGAACTCCGCCAGAATTATCAGAAATTAGAGCCCAAAGTGTGGCTGAATCCTGCTTTTGCAAAGTACCAACCATTCTCAACTGAGTAAGCTGGAATGACTCCAACACTTCTTTAGGACGATCAAAATTTGGCTTGATGTTACTTTGGTCTTCTGCGATCTCGACACCAACATCAACCTCTTCAACGGGAGCAGTAAAAGGAGAACGGCTGCCCGCTTCTGAATATTTGAATGACTCATAAACAATCATTTCAGGTAACGGATCAATACGCCCAGCCGGCTTCTCATCAGCTGCCTTCATGAAAGAATCTAAATCTGCATAACCTTCATTTCCGCCACACGCAGTGAGTAACGAAGCGCTTGCCAGCAAGATAGAAGAAACTAATACCCTACTCATTTTTTCTTCCTCTTCTTATTCTTTTTACCGCCTTGATCTGGGTTGTAACGATACGTCTTGGCAGAAATATTCATCGTCAAATCACCCGCACCACCTTTTCCAGCTGGCTTAATATCAAAATCATGTAGCGTCACAATTCGCGGCAAAGCAGCCACACCACTGACAAACGCCGCCATATCGTGGTAAGTGCCTCGCACAGAAATATCGATCGGAAGCTCAACATAAAACTCTCTAGAAACCTCCGGCTTTAAGCCAATACTGTTGATTTCTAGACCAGTACCTAAACCAGTATTCGTAATATCCTCAAGCAAACCAGGAACTTCAGTGTCTGCAGGTAATTGCTTAAGCAAAACACCAAAAGACTCTTCCATTTCGGTCATCTGCTGACGATATGCATCGAGATTAGCAACTTTAAAAGATTTGCTTTCATATTGTTGCTTAAGCGTGACTTCCTCGTTCTCAACACGCTCCAATGCTGCATATTGGTCTTTAATCATGAACCAATATCCACCACCTAGAATAAGAAGAAATACGAGTGCCAGCACAATCGCTTTTACTGGTATCGGCCAAGAACCTGCATTATTAAAGTCGAGATCATTAATATCGAAATTTTTCAGGCTTTCCATCTGTTCTGCAAAACTCACAACTACTCTCCTTTATCGTCTTGCTCAGAGACAGGTGTAACCTGCGCAACTGTCATATCGAAGGCGCTTTGGTCTCCGCCTTTAGCTGCTTTCACATCTCTTAGATTTGGATTAGCGAACCACTCAGAACCTTCAAGGTTTCGCATAAGGCCCGAAATTCGATTATTCGATTCAGCTACACCTTGAATATCTACTTGTGCAGCCTTGCGATCGAGACTTGTGTAATAAAGCCCTTCTGGGAGAGTTTTAACTAGCTCATCAAACACTCGTACAATGACAGGACGCGTACCTTGTAAGTCTTGAATGACCTTCATACGTGCTAGAAGCTGTTCACGCTTCTTCTTAAGCTCTGCAATTTCTTTGGTCTTCTTATCAAGCACTGCCATCGATGTTTTGATGTAGGAATTACGTGCTTTTTGCTCTGCAATCATGCCACTAACTTGCGTATTCCAAAGAAAGAAAAGGCCACCAGCTGCAACAGCCACAGCAACAAGCATTGCGATAAATTCTTTTTGTCGTTTGGCTCGGAGTTCTTCGCGCCACGGACGTAGGTTAATACTTGGCATCAGTCAAAACTCCTCATCGCTAAACCGCAAGCAATCATTAATGCCGGCGCATCATTACTCAGAGCTGAGGCATTTACTTTTGAGTTCAACGTCATATCTGAAAATGGATTTGCTACGACTGTCTTGATCCCAACCTTCTCTTGAATCATTTCAGCAAGATCTGGAACGGAAGCAACACCGCCAGCAAGTACTACATAATCAACTTCGTTGTATTGACTAGACCCAAAGAAGAATTGCAAAGAGCGAGCCACTTGTTGAACAACAGCTTCTTTGAACGGCTCAAGCACCTCACGTTCGTAGTCATCCGGCAAACCGCCTTGCTTTTTCGCCAGGCCAGCTTCTTCATACGACAAACCGTAACGACGCTGAATTTCTTCCGTCAGCTGACGTCCACCAAACAATTGTTCTCGGGTATAAACGGTAGTATTTTCGGCGAGCACACTTAGCGTTGTCATGGTTGAACCAACATCAACAACTGCCACAGTTTGCTCTTCTGGAGAATCTTCCATTTGGAAAGCGATAAGACCGAAGGCACGCTCAACTGCATGCGCTTCAATATCAACGACTCGACTGATAAGCCCACCAATTTCGAGGGCATCTTCACGTAATTCAACGTTTTCTTTACGGCAAGCAGCGAGCAAGACATCGACTTGATCTGCATTGTCTTCGGAGGGGCCAATAACTTCAAAATCAATCGAAACTTCATCGAGCGGATAAGGGACATATTGATCAGCTTCGACCGAAATCTGATCCTCAAGTTCTTGGTCATTAAGTTCTGCACTCATTTGAATCGTCTTTGTAATAACAGCAGAGCCTGCTACCGCTACAGCACCAAGCTTCACATTACTACGCGACTTCGCGAGCACCTTTTTAACCGTTTCACCAACCTGCTCAACATCATTGATCGTTTTCTCAACGACGCTATTTGCCGGCAAAGGCTCCACAGCATAACTCTCGACCCTAAGCTTATCGCCGCTCTTTGACAGCTCTAAAAGCTTAACGGAAGAAGAGCTAATATCGACACCCAACACGATGTCGTTCTTTTTCCCGAATAATCCAAACACAGAAATCCTACCATCTAAATCGACATTAGTGTGGCCGACTTGTTATAGGAGAGTCTTGACCAAGCACACACAGTACAATTCTTTACTAAAAGCACTCAAAATAGACGTATAATAGTTACCGCCTAAAATTAAAGCTATTTCTAAGATAATAGACCTATATTCATAAACTGCTAGGAAA
>NZ_LWGF01001265.1:0-1074 GCF_001635355.1 Oleiphilus sp. HI0125 | reverse complement strand
AATCAGCCACTTGACCGACTCGTCTGACAAACAAGCCGCAAACAACTTTAGCTCCCAAGCCCAAGAGATCCATAACTCGATTATCAGTTCCATCGTGGCGTTTCAATTTTACGATCGATTATCACAACGACTTGATCATGTGAAACGTGACCTAGGCTGGCTGAGCGAATTGATGTCAGACCCTAACAGCGCCAACAATCCAAGCGCATGGGAAAGACTGCAAAACGACATTAAGTCGAACTATTCTTTGGAAGAAGAGCGACTCATGTTTGAACACATTATGAATGGAGCCTCAGTGAATGAGGCGCTCGAAATATATCGCCATCATTTTGAAAAGACCGATGAAGACGATAGCGATGATGAAGTCGAACTATTCTAATATTTCGACCAAGTCACCTAACGATATAAGTCCCTCGCCACGCTGAACTAAATTCTCACCAAAGCACGCGCCAAATTGATTCAAGCGGTACTGCGCTAAAGTCTTTAAGGGCTCCTTATTATACACCCCCCGTTCGTCCAAGGTAATCATACTGCAGCGTGAACATGGCTTAGCGACATCAAACTCGATCTCCCCTATCTTGATTCGGCGCCATTCCGATTCTTGATATGATTCACTCCCACTGATCACAATATTCGGACGAAAACGATTCATTGCCACCGCATTTTCCAACCTCGAATTCAGATCGAGCAATGACTCCTCACTACACAAAAGAATTGGAAAACCATCAGCAAAACTGACTCGTGCTGATTCCGGTGAAAAATCAGGATCAACCTGTCGATAGGTGCTTGAAGGCATGAAGACTAAACGGACAGACTCATTCAAATACACGGATAATCGCTTATCAAAGTCTTTCGATGACATCGCCAAAGCATCAACACTATCCGACCACACTTCAGCCATCACTGGAACATCAAACTCAGAAAACAGTAATACTGTCTCTATGCCATCGAAATTCACTGACAGCGTGCTTTCACTTACTAAAGCAGAGACTAGTGCCATTTTGGGGTGCGTTCTTTGAGTGACATGCTTTCCTTGATAATTGATGACCATAAAACGCCTATCCATATGTGGCC
>NZ_LWGF01001264.1:0-732 GCF_001635355.1 Oleiphilus sp. HI0125 | reverse complement strand
GTATGAGGAAGCGCTTGCTTGGCGAAATATAATTGGTATGCAGCCTTTTGCATTGGTGACTTCAGCAATGCATATGCCCCGTGCGATGGCGTTGTTTGAAAGCTTAGGTATGCGACCTATTGCTGCGCCAGCCAACATAGAAGCAAAAGGTGATCGACCTTTGGTTTGGCGTGATTGGATTCCGACAGCAAACAACTTGGCAATTGTTCAAGCAGCGTGGCATGAATATTTAGGGATGTCTTGGGCTTGGCTTAACAAAACACTAAAAGAGGCGGTGTAATGGCGTTCAAAGGTGAAAAGAATTTTTCACACCGTAGTGCAGATAAAGTGGGCGTTTTATTGGTGAATCTGGGTACGCCTGAGGCTCCAACGGCTAAAGCGCTACGTAAATATCTGGCTCAATTTTTATCGGATCCTCGTGTTGTTGAGATTCCAAAACTGATATGGATGCTGATCCTACATGGCATCATTTTACGTGTTAGGCCTAGCAAATCTGCTGAAGCGTATAAAGAAGTATGGACTGAGGATGGTTCACCTTTGATGCTCCATTCTTTGGCGCAAACACAAGCCATTCGTGAGAAGTTGCGTGCCGAGTATGGCAACAATGTGATGGTTGAGCTCGCAATGCGTTATGGTGAGCCCTCAGTATCGAATACGCTTGATCAAATGATGGCGGAGAGTTGCCGCAAGCTAGTTGTGTTGCCTTTATATCCGCAGTATTCAGGAAGCACT
>NZ_LWGF01001263.1:0-1337 GCF_001635355.1 Oleiphilus sp. HI0125 | reverse complement strand
GAGTCATCAGATCCCTCAGCGATTACCCGTGATTACACTATTGATACGCAAAGCATTGACGGTCACTCAGCATTCATATCGATCTATGGCGGAAAAATAACAACTTACAGAAAGCTCGCGAATGCCGTTATGGCACAACTACAACGTTATGTTCCAAACTTACAAGAGGAATGGACAGAGCGACATCCACTAATAGGCAATTCAAAGCTTGGAATGACAAGACAAGGGATCACAGACCATCTTACAAGCCATTACCCGTGGCTCACGTCTAGCCTAGTTAGACGCTATGCATCAAGTTATGGGTTGCTAGCAGAGAATTTTTTGACTGGACGAGAAAGTATTAACGAGCTCGGTCAAGACTTCTCTAACGGCTTATATCAAGCTGAGGTAGATTACCTGATTAAAGAAGAATGGGCGCGAAATGCAAAAGATATATTATTGAGAAGAACCAAGCTCGGCTATCAGTTTTCAGATTCACAAGAGAAAACACTGCGTACTTACATTCAATCGTATCTGAATGAACCCAATATCACCCATTTAAACAGCGCTTGAGGTTAATCTAGCGCTGATGCACCTTGCTGCCTCGGCCATACAAGACTAAATTTGGCACCGCCAAGCTCTTCGCTCTTGCCAAGGAATGCTTGCCCGCCGTGCCAATACAAAATCCGACGAACAATAGATAATCCTAAGCCGTAGCCACCTGATGCCCTTGTGCGGCTATCATCTAATCTGGCAAATGGTGTAAATACAGACTCCCAATCTTCCTGAGGGATTCCTAGGCCATCATCTTCAACGTCGACCCGACACGTTTCTGAATCGCAACTAACGTTCACTTTGACTACACCCGAAGCGTAACGTGTCGCGTTACCAACCAAGTTTTGAATAGAGCGATGAATATATCGCGGTTCTATTTCGGTCTCCGCCCAGTCATCTGAATCTCGCTGAATAACTGCTTGTATATCTAGATTTGGACGCCCCACACTTTGCTCATCAACTACTTGATGGACAATATCCAACAAATTTGCCTGATGAAACGATAGTATCGGACCACCCTGCTCAAGCCTTGCGTAAGTTAAAATCTCATCAATTAGCTCATCTAACTCTTGAATGTCGCCATCGATTTCTTGCGCTTGCTTCCTAAGCGCTTCTTGATTTGGACAATCTTCAATCATTTGAACGCCAAAACGAATGCGCGCGACAGGTGTTCGCAACTCGTGCGAGACAGCGTGTATCATTTCCTTTTGTACAAGCATCAATCGCTGAATATGATCGGCCATCACGTTGAAAGCCGAGCTAAGCCTTTCAATCGCTTCACTCCCCTCGCTCACGTTCTTAAC
>NZ_LWGF01001262.1:0-614 GCF_001635355.1 Oleiphilus sp. HI0125 | reverse complement strand
CGGCATTTGTGCATCAAGTGATTCTAAAGCCGCTGATTTTTGCTCACTATTCATTGCTTGATCAGCGTTGATTCTGAGTCGCTCAATCATATATGCATCATACTGTTCACGCTCAGAATAAAATGCCTCATGCATTTCTAAACCAAGGTTTTCAGCTCGAATTGATTTAAGTAACTGCAAGCGTTCGTCGATCAAATCAAGGTAACTACCACTTAAGCTCGACATTGATCCGTCTGTAATAAAGCTTTCAATTCGGCTTGAAAATGCAAGTTCTAGGTCCATTACCGCGGTTTTGTATGCAACGTACGATTCTAAAGATTGAAGTGCTTGGCTTAAGGCTGGCTCTTCTAATTTGTAGTTGAGATATTCTTCTATTCGCGCCAAAACGGTTTCCAATGACTCTTCTTCAATAGCTGAAAAGAAGAAATCAAATATGTCTTTTAGGTCCGATGAAATACGAAGATTGCCGTTCTCATCGACGGCCAAATCACGATCAAAATAGATACCGCGAAGTGATGATACAAGGTCGCCGTGCTCAGACTCATAAGGTAATTGCTGAGTTTCAGTGTTGATTGCTTCAGGAGAAGAATCGATAACTGATTTTTGATGGTCTT
>NZ_LWGF01001261.1:0-795 GCF_001635355.1 Oleiphilus sp. HI0125 | reverse complement strand
TACGCGCGAACTTGCTCAGCAAGTACTTCGTCAGGCTAAACAGCTAGGCCGCTTTACCGATCTTACCTTCGGTATCGTCAGCGGTGGAACAGACATCAATAAACAAATTGAGTTGGTAAAAAATCCACCTCAAATCATCATCGCGACGCCGGGTCGTTTATCAGAAGTTGTCACGCGTGACGACTTTGATTTAAGCAGTATTGAAGCGCTGATTCTTGATGAAGCAGACCGACTACTCGACATGGGCTTTAGCGATGAAGTGCTATCGATTGCGGAACATTGTTTGGCGCGCATGCAAACCTCTATGTTCTCAGCGACACTCGCAAACAAAAGCTTACGCGGTCTTGCCGAAGCTTTGCTAACAAACCCTGAAACACTTGAGCTATATCAAACCAGTGACAAACACCAAGACATCACACAGCAAATTATTTTTGCTGACGACAAGGCGCATAAATTTAAACTAGTTCAGTGGCTAATCGAGAACGAAGAATACAAACACTGCGTGGTGTTCTGTAATTCAAAAGAACAAGCCGACCAAGTTTATCGGGTGATGCAACAGCAAAATATTAGTGCTGGTATTCTGCATGGTGATAAAGATCAAAAGCAGCGTAATCTAGTGATGAGCAAGCTGCGTCGTGAGCAAGTCAAAGTACTGATTGCAACAGACGTTGCCGCGCGTGGTTTAGACATCGAAGGCATGGATTTAGTGATCAACTTCCAAATGCCTCGCCGTGGTGATATCTATGTACACCGCATTGGTCGAACGGGTCGAGCTGGCGAAAAAGGTACGGCCGT
>NZ_LWGF01001260.1:0-821 GCF_001635355.1 Oleiphilus sp. HI0125 | reverse complement strand
CTTGGTCCGCCTAAACCTGCTACAGGGTTAATGACCAGAGCAACGGTAAATCTTTTTGAATGGCTCATATACTTCGGAGCTTATCTTTGCTCATAAATGAAATTATTGAGGGTCAGACGCGCATCTTCGCTCATTTCTAAAAACTGCACGCCAAAAACAAAATGCGGTTCGCCGACAACTTCCGACTCAACATGCGCATTTCGAATAATCGCAGATAAGCGAACGTTGCGCGTCATGTCTGGCAATACTAGATCAAACTCCAACAACAACTCATGACCAAACTCACCTAGCCGATCACGAGATCTGATTTTTGCACCCGTTTTGCTTAGGTCTTCAATGATTCCATCTTTTGGCCATGTTGCATCGATATTAAAATGGCTATCTATGTTCGCCATGATTCGCGTCGTGACGCGCTCTGCACTGCGCACTTTTCGCATTTCAATCATACTGGGATATGACAAAAACATATGCGGAAATGGCTCAGAAACCAATGCCAACACGCGTACCCCAAAATTAACAAAGCCAGTTTTCAACAAGAATCGTGCTTTTAACAGAGAACCTTCATTTAAAAGATCTTTCAATGCCTTTTCAGGTAAAGACACGATTAAAGCCGTATCTTTTTCAACACCAATTAAACGTACCTGCTCACGACGAGCTGGGGCTGCCAAATCTAAAGTAAGCGGCATACCAGTAGGAACACGTAAATCACTGAAACTCAATTTTTCAGGATATCTTTGTTGAACAACTGTCTGCACGGCAGCATCACCTCTCTGTGAATTTGGCGCCAAAGAAAAATTTATTTGATATTGAACCCTAGACTT
>NZ_LWGF01001259.1:0-498 GCF_001635355.1 Oleiphilus sp. HI0125 | reverse complement strand
ATGGTTGCGACCAAGCGCGCTCGTCAACTTGCAAACACTGCGCAAGAGCCAATGGTTCCTGTTGAAAACGACAAGCCAACAGTATTGGCGCTTCGTGAAATCGCTGAAGGCCATATCAACGCAGGTAATGTTGATTTTAGCGAAGAAGAATAACTTCTTTGCGATAATACGCTTGAAAAAACAGCTCGCTCAAATATCATTAGGGTGAGCTTATAAAAAGCTGAACAGCTTTAGCCGTTCGGCTTTTTTTATTTCTTCATTCCGCACAAGTGAGCAGAGAAAGCGTGCCCGATATTGATGGCTTAATCGAGAGAGCCGAGTCCTACCTAGACACCAACAAGGTAAGACTGATTGAACGCGCCTATTACGTCGCAAAAGAGGCGCACGAAGGGCAATATAGACGCAGTGGCGACCCGTACATTATTCACCCTATTGCTGTCGCCAATATTCTCGCAGACCTTCACCTTGATCACGAAACACTCATGGCAGCATTGCTGC
>NZ_LWGF01001258.1:0-761 GCF_001635355.1 Oleiphilus sp. HI0125 | reverse complement strand
AGATTCAGACAAGCGCACCTCCATACGACCTAAAGCCTCAAACAAGGCTTCGAAGTTTTTCTCATAGGCTGCTTGTGTGGTCGCAAATCCAGTTTTATACACACCGTTATTAATATTCTCGTACACATCTGCATTTAGTTCATCGATGATTTGTCGCTTAGACTCCGGATAGTAATCCAAATCATCAGAAGCAAAATCATTAAAAGCCATATTCAGCATTCGAATAATTTCTGAGGACTCGTTACTGACAATCTGCCGAGTTTTCTTATCATAGAGCACCGGAACAGTGACACGACCAGAGTAATTAGGTTGAACTGAAGTATAAACTTGATGCATAGATGTCAATTCATTCATGCCGTCTGGAAGATCGCCACCTTGAAGCTCCCAGCCCTGGGATAACATCTCAGGCTTCACTATCGAAACAGAAATAACATCTTCCAAGCCTTTCAAAGCACGAAAGATAAGCGTTCTGTGCGCCCAAGGACATGCAAGCGAAACAAACAAATGATAGCGCCCTGACTCCGCTTGAAACCCAGTTGAAGCATCCGCACTGATCCAAGAACGAAATTGCGCATCAGTACGAATAAACTCTCCATCAGAACTCTTAGTGTCATACCACTCATCACGCCATACTCCATCGACCAACAAGCCCATTCACTTACTCCTACTTCAATCCAAAATTAGCACGAAATTTTAGTACGCAAACAACCAGCTATGCAGTGCAATTATTTTGTTTGATTCGAACAATTGTTTTGAACAAT
>NZ_LWGF01001257.1:0-949 GCF_001635355.1 Oleiphilus sp. HI0125 | reverse complement strand
CTTGTGGCTGCGCGACACTTGATTATGTCGCATCTACGTTTTGTTGTTCATATCGCTAAAAGTTACTCTGGATATGGTTTAGCTCAAGCTGATCTTATTCAGGAAGGAAACGTCGGCCTAATGAAAGCCGTTAAACGTTTCGATCCGACATTCGGCGTTCGCTTGGTGTCTTTTGCTGTACATTGGATCAAAGCTGAAATTCACGAATTCATTTTACGTAATTGGCGCATTGTCAAAATTGCGACGACCAAAGCGCAACGTAAAATGTTCTTCAATCTTCGCAGCTCTAAAAAGCGTCTTGCTTGGTTTACCGCAGATGAAGTTGATTCAGTAGCTAAAGACCTTGGTGTAGAACCTCGCGTCGTTCGCGAAATGGAAGGTCGCTTGAGCGCTCAAGATACAGCATTCGATGCTAGCTCTGATGAAGATGATGACAGCGCGTTCTTAGCTCCAGCGAACTATCTAGAAGATCATTCAGCAGACCCTGCACGTGCTGTAGAGCTGGCTGATACATCGAGTGATACGCGTCATCGTTTAACTGAAGCCTTACGTACTCTCGATGAGCGTAGTTTAGATATCATCACCAAACGCTGGTTAAATGAGAAAAAAGCCACGCTTCATGAGCTAGCAGATGAATACGGCGTTTCAGCTGAACGAATTCGTCAATTAGAAAAAAATGCGATGAAGAAAGTAAAAGGCTTAATGGATAGTTAGGCCTCTTTCTTCTACTAAAAACCGCCAACAGGCGGTTTTTTTATGCCATTAAAATTCGGAGTTATGTCATGCATATTGCTTTTATTGGTGTAGGCCTCATGGGCGCTCCCATGGTTACTAACCTGATTCGTGCAGGTTTCTCTCTACACCTATGGAACCGCACCCAATCAAAACTCGACCCATTTCAGAAAAACGCGAATACATATACAGCTATCAGCGAGGCAGTTGCTCACGC
>NZ_LWGF01001256.1:0-1028 GCF_001635355.1 Oleiphilus sp. HI0125 | reverse complement strand
AAAACTATGATAATGGGACACGGCCTAGGTGGAAGTCGCAGCATTGCTCTCGGCGCAACGGGATCTGGACTCGTAGCTTCAGCTGACACGGCAACAGTTGGAACACTTGGTTTCGCGGCCTTTGACTTGGCTGTCGTTGCGATTGATCAGCCTCTGCACGGCTTAAAAAGTGATGCAATGGTTGACCCAGACAACGACTCATCGACGGACAATGACGTAACAGTACTAACTAAAACTGACTCTGAAAGACATTTTGGATATGCTGACGCAGGCTCAGGCCTACCACCCAAAGAGCTGACAGAAGAAGATAACACCTCTCTACTGTTCGTAAATGTAGAAAGCTTTCTTACTACACGAGACAATAATCGCCAAAATGCTCTCGACCTAATGGCTCTTCGTAAGGCTATTGGAGGCATTGATCTGACAGGAATGAGCGGCTCAGGAACAGATTTAGACGGCTCAGACGTGTACTATCAAGGCTACTCATTAGGCACAATTAGTGCTCAAGCTACTGTCGCTGTAGCAAATGGTACGGTCGATACCAATGACGACTTTAAGTCTGCTTTTTTCTCAACTCCTGGCGGTGGTATTGCACGCTTCTTTGAAAGCTCACCCGCTTTTGCTGGCAACATTGTTGATGGACTCGCTGCTGCCGGTTTAACTTCTGATACAGCAAACTATCAAGCGTTTTTAAACACGATTCAAGCTTCTGTAGATGCTTTTGATGCAATCAATTTCGTTGGAGACTATGAAGCGCAAGGTACAAAAGTCCTATATTACACAGCTTCAAACGACCAAGTAATTCCCGTTTCGCAAGTGCCTGGTAGGACTCTTCAAACTCCGGCGGGGACAATTGCTGCAAGTGAAATTAACGCATCGGTCTCTTATCTTTCTGGTGCAGAGCCGTTACTAATTGAAGCAAATATCGTTCAAGCTGATGGGGCAACTGATTTCGATGCGAATAACTTTGCAATCGAGGATCCAGGAGCAGTTACTGTAAATCGAAATGTAATTCGCTTTAAACCTGG
>NZ_LWGF01001255.1:0-17399 GCF_001635355.1 Oleiphilus sp. HI0125 | reverse complement strand
GTTAAAGTGACTAATTAAGGTCGACTTTCCAGAACCAGAAAGCCCCATCATTACGAAGATCTCACCCCGTTTGATCTCCATGTTAATGTCTTTAAGACCAAGCGTATGTCCAGTTTTTTCAAGAATCTCTGCTTTGGTTTTCCCCTGTAAAACAAGATCCAAGCGTATGCGAACGCTCTCAAGCACATCTTGGGGGGCAGCAATGAACATGAGTGATACCTTCATTGAAATTAAATCGCTCTACAAGCTTTTCGGTGATCAAGCTGAAAAACATATGGATCTTGTTTTACAGGGGAAAACCAAAGCAGAGATTCTTGAAAAAACTGGACATACGCTTGGTCTTAAAGACATTAACATGGAGATCAAACGGGGTGAGATCTTCGTAATTATGGGGCTTTCTGGTTCTGGAAAGTCGACCTTAATTCGTCACTTTAACCGTCTGATTGAACCGAGTGCAGGGCAGATCATGTTTGATGGTGACGACGTGATGAAGCTTGATGCGAAACAGCTTCAGGAATTTCGTCGAACACGCATGTCGATGGTGTTTCAGCACTTTGGTTTGTTACCCCATAATTCGGTGATCGATAACGTCGCCTTTGGTTTGAAAACACAGGGCGTTGCGAAAGCTGAGCGACTACAGAAGGCTAAACAATGGTTAGCTGACGTCGGTTTAGAAGGGTATGAGGGACTATACCCATCACAGCTTTCAGGCGGTCAGCAGCAACGTGTTGGTCTAGCGCGAGCTTTGTGCACCGACCCAGATGTATTGTTGATGGACGAGGCTTTTTCTGCATTGGACCCTCTGATTAGAAGCGAGATGCAGGATCAATTGATTCATCTGCAAGAAAAACTCCACAAGACAATCGTTTTTATTACCCATGATTTGGACGAAGCCTTGCGTGTTGGTGATCGAATCGCGATTCTCAAAGATGGTGAGCTGGTTCAAGTCGGCGAGCCTAGTGAAATTCTTCTGCAACCCGCTGACGCCTATGTAGAAGCGTTTGTGCAAGACGTGAATCGAGCACGTGCTCTGACTGTTGAAAACGTGATGAAATCGCCAATGAATCGTATTACTGCAACTACGATCGGCGAGGCCTTAGAGCAAATGCGTAATATGCCGAAAGACTATGCCTACGTTGAATCGGATGATGGCTTTGAGGGAACTGTTCTGCAAGAGACCTTGGAGCAAGCTGTTGATAGCGAAGACGTATGTAGTTCAGAGCCTCTGACTGACGAGTACTTTGAAGAAACGGTTGAGATCTCACCTGACTCTCTTCTAGAAGAAGTTATTCCTGAAACACTCGACACTAGTCACCCTTTAGCTGTAGTCAGTGAGGAGGGAGAGCTTGAAGGTGTCTTGTCGAGAAAACGTTTAGCGAAAATTTTAGGTAGATAAACGCGTAGTCGAAAACTTGGACTAAACTCAGCTCAGTTTCAGTCCAAGTGAGGCCCGACGTTGATTACGGAAGAACAACAAGACGATGCGATATTCGAGTTATCTGCCGACTTGCGCGAAGTGGGTAAACAGATACTCAAGCTGCTGAGAAAAGGCGCTGTTGATGTGCCGCTCTTTCCCAAAATCGCAACGGACGTTATGCGTCTCGCAAAGTCTCCAGACACTGACGCAGCGACCTTAGCGGACTTAATTCAACGCCACACTACGCTGGCGGGGCACGTCATCCGTGTTGCTAATTCACCACTTTATACACCAAATGCTTCAATGGTCTCATTGCAGCAAGCCATCGCGCGCTTGGGTCTAAACGCGATATGCGAAATATCTTAGGGGATCGCCTTAAACGCGAAGCTTTTTAATGCACCAAAATTTGAAGATCGACTTGTTGCCATTTCACAGCACGTTTTTTGTTGCGCTATTTGGGCGAAAGAGCTGGCGCGAGCGCTTCAAGAGAGTGTTGAAACAGCATTTTTATGCGGCCTTTTGCATGGCATAGGTAGACCCGCATTTTTGCAATTCTATTCAGACATGAGCTCCGCCGAACAGCTCAAATTGACGCCAGCTCAGGTATTGGAATTAGAGGACGTGTTTCATCCTCTATTCGGACAAGAGATTAATAAAGCGTGGGAGATGCCAGAGGTAGTGTGTGATGTTGCGCTATTTAGTCAGACGCCTTCTCAATCAGAAAAGTATCAAACCCAATGTGCATTGGTACAGGCTGCATCGTTGCTCGCCAAAGCGAGTTTAGAAGATCAAGATTTAGAACCTTTAAAAGCAAAAGACATTTTTTCAACGCTAAATTTATACACCGATGCGCTCAACGATGTCTTGAGTAAACGTGATCACATCGTCTCAACAGTGAGGGCTAAGCAGCAATGAAGAGCTTTCATGTTGTCGTTATTGGTAGTGGCCCAGCTGGGCAGAAAGCAGCGGTTCAAGCAGCAAAAGCCGATCAGTCGGTTGCTATTATCGAACAGGACAAATTCTTAGGTGGCGCATGTGTTCATCGAGGCACTATTCCAAGTAAAACTCTGAGGGAAAATGCCTTACGTGTGAAAAAGATGCGTGAAAACGCGACGCTTTGTAATTTCGAGGTCGCTGAAGACACCGAAATGGCTACTTTGATCGACCGTCTAAATGCTGTCGTTCAATCGCATGATACCTTCATGGTGAATCAAATAGAGCGAAATATGATTACGCGTTTGCATGGGCGCGCTCATTTCGTTGATGCCAACACGCTTAGTCTTGAATCACCGAATGGCTCTACCGAATTAATTGAAGCGCAAACCTTTGTCATTGCCTCGGGTTCTGTTCCGCGTCATCCTGAAAATATCCCCGTTGATCATGAGAATATCCTAGATAGCGACTCAATTCTGAGCATGTTGTACTTGCCTCCAAGTTTGATCGTTTTGGGTGGTGGTGTCATTGCCAGCGAGTATGCCTCGATATTTCAGGCACTCGGAGTCAAGGTGACGATGATTGATCGTTATGAGCGCCCACTTGGCTTTATGGACGAAGATCTTGTTGAGCGTTTTATGGGTACTTTTGCCGAAATGAGTGGCAAATGGGTGGGTGAGACGGAAGTTAGCTCTGTCGCTTGGAACGGTGTTTCTGAAGTAGTTGTCTCATGTGCTAATGGGAAAGAATATCGCAGCTCAAAGCTACTTGTGGCAGCAGGCCGTGTTGCCAATGTATCAGGCTTGAGTCTTGATAAAGCAGGCGTGGTGTTGACCAATCAAGGGCATATTCAGGTAGACAACGAGTTACGAAGTAGTGTTTCCAATATATACGCGGCTGGTGATGTAATTGGCCCGCCATCTTTGGCTTCGGCTTCGATGGAGCAGGGGCGCCGTGCAAGTCGAAATGCCTTAGGTATTAGCGTTGGTAAAATGGCAGATTTGATTCCAGCAGGTATTTACTCCATTCCTGAAATTTCAGGCGTTGGGCTCACTGAACAACAGGCTAGAGCCAAGGGTGATGTCATTGTCGGTGTTGCCAAATTTGAAGAGATTTCTCGAGGTCAGATCAGTGGTATAGAAGATGGTTTGTTGAAAATCATTTGCGATGCACAAGGGAAGAAAATCTTGGGTGTTCAGATAGTTGGTGAAGGGGCTACGGAACTCGTTCATATTGGTCAGATGGCGATGCTATCCGACAGCCCTGTTGATATTTTTGTAGAGAATATTTTTAACTATCCAACACTCGCAGAAGCCTATCGTGTTGCAGCTCTATCGGTGTTAGGGCAAAGGTAAACGGATATGAATATAGATTGGGGTCAGAGTTTTTTCACTCTGATCCCAATCCAAGAGCGGATTATTGGCTCAATACAGCTTCAAGAAATTCTTGACCAGCTTGCGTGTGAACGGTACTGCTTGGGTGGAAACCATCAGAGAAAACAAATGCTGAGCAATCAGCAAGTGCGGGTACTGATTCAACACAAGGAGTTGTTGTGTTCAAACCGGCTTCTTCACCTTCTTCAATTGTACGATCTAAGAAGTCTTGTAGTGAGTATTCAATAATATCAATACCTGTTGCTGCTTCAATATTGCGAACTGATTTACGAAGTTTACGATTGAAACGATCCACAAGATTTGACACTTTTTCTGGGTACTCAAGAGCACGACGTTCGTTTTGGGGATTACCTGATGCTACAGCTGCTTGATACAGGTCGTTAACATTTGCTCTAAGAAGAGGTGTTTTGCTGATATCTGGAGCGTCTGCTACCGCGATAGCTGTTGCGCCAGTCGCGATCAAGGTTTGGATTTGATTACTGATTACATCTACTGCTGCGTCAACGCGATCCTTAGATCCTTTGCGAGCTGCCTGACGTTCTGCACCTGGAGCTGTAAATACGCCTTGTGCACGAATTTGCGCAGCAGCGTTCAAATCGTTACCACCGATAACGATAACGTATAGGCCGTTTGCATCTGCTACACCACCAGTCGACAACAAGTGCGCGCCAATCTGGATTGGAAGACTCGTGTCGTTGTTAGGATCTGATGGGATTGCGGCAGCGCCTCCGACAGCATAGTTAGTGCCGACGTTTTGGCCTAGTAACCACTTTGACGGGTTGTTTGTTAAACCCAGACCTGCAGCAAGCGCATCGGTTGCGATCGTTGCTTGTCCCGTGAACGGAGAAATATTGGTGAACTTAACTTCAACTGGCGATTGGAATACTTCCGTTAAGTTGCCAGAGTCAGATAAGCTGTCACCAAATACATACATGTTGTCATATGCGCTCGCACTTGCAGAAAGAACTGCGCCACCTAGGAAAGCGGCCATTTTTTTCATAGTAAATTTCATTTCAGTCACCTAATTATGGTTTTTATTGTTATCCAAAACTTGAATTTAATTTTTTTGGGGAAAGTCCATATTTATAAATGGCCGACTTCCACACTGTCGACATTGGAAGCTAAGTCTGCCATTACGTGAGCTTATTCGATAAATCTGAAGGCGTACTTTTTATGCTTACTGTTCGCTTTTCGCTTGTTATTTTAGTGGGTGAGTGTTGATTTGATGGGGTTGAGGGTTGGTTCTCATTATTTAGTTAACTTAGACGTTGATTTTTAGGCGTAATTGAACGCTAAAGAAGTCCATGCAACATTGTTTAACAATCTGTCACGCGTTGGCTATTTAGCCCCTTAGCAATTTACAAAAGCATACGGGGTGACAACGGAAGGTTTTCGTTAGTAGTGCTGAACTTAAGGGTATTCATGTATTAATACCTTTAAGCGATGTTTAAGATTCAAAATTCCCTAAAGCCTACTTCTTTACTTGCAAGTCTTACTTTACTGGCAGCGTGTTCATCTGGTGCACAAGATCAAAGTGTCGAAGTACACAACCTCAGTCAAACGGGTGCTGTTTCTCAAGGGCAAACGGCTAGTATCGAAAATCCAAGTTGCTTAACCAGTGAGTTAGATGACGAGCTATTGGTTGCTTTGAATGAGGCACGTTCACAAGCAAGATTTTGCGGACAGGATTATTACCCCGCGGTTGGTGCGGTGACTTGGAATTGCCAGTTAGAAGATGCTGGTTTAGCGCATTCAATAGATATGGGTACCAATAATTTCTTCAGTCATACTGGTTCAAATGGTTTGCGTGTCGGTAGTCGAGCAACTCAAGCGGGCTACAACTGGACCATGGTAGGTGAAAACATCGCCGCGGGCTTCTATACCGTGCCGTCTGTCATGCAAGGTTGGTTAAATAGCCCGAGCCATTGTTCAGCGATCATGAGTCCAAATTATGAAGAAGGCGGTGTGGCCGTCTACATCGCAGACAATGCCGATTATGAAGTGTATTGGACAATGGTGCTAGGAAAGCCGATCCCTTAATGAAAATGTTTAGGCAATAAAAAAGCACCTTTATACCGGGTGCTTTTTTGTTAAATTGATTAGGCCACAATTTGTAGCTCAAGTTCCTTATAGAGTTCGTCAGTTTCGTAGTCTTCTTCTAACAGCTTACGCTGAGACTTTTTAAGTTTCTTCACAACGAGTGAATAACTGTGATCGATTAGCCGCTCGATTTCAGACTCTGGAATGCTTCCATCTAAAATGAGTGTATTCCAATGGGTTTTGTTCATGTGATGCCCAGGAACAATCGATTCATACATATCTCGAAGTTCTTCGGCGTGGTGAGGGTCGCATTTGAGATTCATGTGAGGAACCCCATCTTGCTTGGTTAAGGTGGCGAACATGCTACCTTTAATTTTAGGTACTAACACCGGAGGCCCAAAAGGATAGTCTTCCCTTGCTTCTGGTTTTCCTAATAAATATGCCTTTGCAGCTTCATAATTCATAGCTGTTTCTCCATTGCGATGTCTTATCGTTTTATGAGCAACAAACAACTACAGGTTGCTAAAAATATGGGTGACTCGAGGTCACAAAAATTTTTTTCTCACGCCCAGTATAGACCCTGTTACACTTCTGTGTGGCGGATCGTACATTCTGTTACGTTTTTAAACATAAAGCCTTTCTAACTGAGATCGAGATCAAGGTTTAATCTGGAAGACTGTGTCGTTGGTGCGTTTAATTTGATGCACATATCATTTCTTATTGATGGATTGTTAGGAGTCAAAAAATGGCTAAGTCCCTGCAAGAGCAGTTGTTGGGTGCGGGTTTGGTAGACAAAAAGAAAGCCAAAGCCATTAAGCAAGAACAAAGAAAGACTAAAAGGCAAAAGGGTAGAGTGGGCTTGGAGTCTGAGGCAAACGAGAAGAAGCAACGTCTAGACCAAGAGCGTCAAGCGAAAGCAGAGAGAGATCGCGAACTTAACGCAGAGCGCAATGAAGAGTTAAAAGAGCGCGAAATTATCGCGCAGGTCAAACAATTGATCTCGGTCAATAAGTTGAGTGTTGATGGTGAGTTAGGATACCAATTCGCAGATGGCTCCAAAATTCAAAAACTCTATGTCGATGAGGCTAGTCAAACAGCTTTAGCCAAAGGGCGACTTTCTATCGTGCGCGATGCACAAAGTTATGCAGTGATAGCCAGCCAAGTCGCAGAAAAAATTAAACAACGCAAGCCAGAGTTTGTTGTTGTGTTAAACGAAAAGGCATCTCAAGAAGTTGATGAAGATGATCCTTATAAGGATTATCAAATCCCTGACGATTTAATGTGGTAAATCGCCTGATTTTTTATATTTGCGCTATCTTTAGTGCAGCGTTACAACTCGTCGCTTTTACTGGGCTTGTAAGACGGCGATTGACAATGATAGGTAGAAGATAAATATGTCTGAGAATACTCCATTAGATAGAAGTGTTTTTGATCAAGTAATGGTGCCGAATTACGCACCCTCGGTCGTGATTCCTGTTAAAGGGGCCGGTTCTCGTGTTTGGGATCAAAACGGTCGTGAGTATATTGATTTTGCGGGCGGCATAGCAGTGAGTGCTTTAGGGCATACGCATCCGAGACTTGTTAGCATCTTAAAAGAGCAAGCTGAGAAGCTATGGCATGTCAGTAATGTGATGACAAATGAACCAGCGTTGCGTTTAGCGAGCTTGCTGACAGAACGAACATTTGCAGAACGAGTGTTCTTTGCGAACTCAGGAGCAGAGGCAAATGAAGCTGCATTTAAGTTAGTGCGTAAATACGCGCATGATCACTACGGCGAAGATAAAAACGAAATTCTATCTTTCTACAGCAGTTTTCATGGCCGTACATTGTTCACAGTTTCTGTAGGAGGCCAAGCTAAATATACGGAAGGGTTTGAGCCTGTTCCTGGCGGTATTACGCACGCGAACTATAACGATCTAGCTAGCGTTGAAGCGGTGATTTCAGATAAAACCTGCGCCGTTGTGATCGAGCCAGTGCAAGGTGAGGGCGGTGTGATGCCGGCTGATCCTGAGTTTCTTAAAGGTCTACGCGCTTTGTGTGATAAGCACAATGCTCTATTAGTGTTTGATGAAATTCAAACGGGTGTCGGACGTTCTGGTGAGCTTTATGCGTATATGAAGTATGGCGTGATGCCTGACATTCTTACGACCGCAAAGTCTCTTGGTGGTGGTTTTCCGGTAGCGGCGATGCTTACGACCGAAAGTATTGCTCAAAGTTTTGGCATTGGAACGCACGGTAGTACATACGGCGGTAATCCTTTGGCATGTGCCGTGGCAGAAGCATTATTGCTCGAGCTTGAAGAGAAAAAAGTGATCGAGCAGGTCCCAGAAAAGAACGCACGTTTTGTGAATGCTTTGGAAGAGATTAATGCTGAATTCCAAGTGTTTAAAGAGATTAGAAGTTGCGGCTTATTAATTGGCTGCGAGATGAATGAGAAATATCAAGGTAAAGCGAAAGACATTATGGCTAAAGCGATGGAGCAAGGCTTGATGGCCTTGATCGCAGGTCCAAATGTACTTCGCTTAGCGCCATCATTGATTATCGAGGACAAGGATATCGATGAAGGTATGGCTTTACTTAGAACGGCTGTAAGGGAATTCGTTAATACGGAGGTGTAGAATGCACCTAGTGCGTCCATGCACACTTGATGATCTAAGCAGTATTGAATCGCTAGTTCGTGATAACCAAGCACGAATAGCGTCTCTTCCTCGGAAACGAGCTCGATTAGCGGAGCGCATTGAACAATCAATGCGTTCTTTTCAGTCCCCAAATTCGCCCAGCGATGAGGGGAAGTTCTTTTTATTTGTTCTAGAAAATACTCAAACAGGAGAGCTTGTTGCCTGTTCGGGTATTGCTATGAATAACGAATTTAAGCGACCGTTTTATAACTATCGTTTGGGTGAGCTTATTCATGCCTCAGAAGAATTTGACATTCATACGCCAGTGTCTGTCTTGCATTTAACGCATGAGTTGACCGGCCGAAATGTCTTGTGTTCATTGGCTATACGCGATGACTTGGTTGATACAGATTGTTTTCAACTCATTGCGCGTGCTCGGTTGATGTTTATGCGTCAATTTGCCGAGTACTTTAGTGATCAGGTTGTCGTTGAATTGCAGGGTGTTTATGGCGAAAAAGGGCAGTCTGTATTTTGGGATGATTTAGGACGAAATTTCTTCAACATGGATTTCGCAAGTGCGAATTATCATGTCGCGACAAAGAGTCGTACTTTTCTTGCAGAGCTGATGCCCGCGCACCCAATCTACGTGACGATGCTGTCTGAGCGAGCTCAAGCCGTATTAGGAAAATATGATCAGCATGCTGAGCCGGTTCATTCTTTGTTAATGAATGAAGGATTTAAGACATCCTCATTTGTCGATATTTTTGATGGCGGCCCGGTTCTATTGGGTCGCCTTGAAAAGTTGCGCACTTTCAATCAAGCACATCAAAAAACCACGCATATTGGTGAGGTAACGGCTGGGTCACCACATTTAGTCTGTAACGATCAGTTTGAAGATTTTCGATGCGGACTTGTTCCTTTGCCTGGGGGCACTCATGACGTGGTCCGTGTTAGTCAATCTGATATATCTGCCTTGAATTTGAATGGTGGCGCTGAATATTTCTTCAGTGCTCTTTAGTAGCTTTCTGTCTAAGGAGAGTAACTCAATGATGGTGATTCGACCTATCCATGGTCATGATCTGCAAGCGCTTGTTGACCTAGCTGAAGGGGCTGGAGTCGGCGTGACGACTTTACCTAAAAATCCCCCTTTGCTAGAGCAACGGATTTTCAATTCGGTACGCTCTTTTCGCTGCTCTCAACCTAAAGAACGCGGAAACTATGTTTTTGCTCTTGAGGATACCGAGACAGGAAAGGTGGTCGGAGTCAGTGCTATTGAAGCAGCCATTGGCCTCGAACAGGTTTGGTACAATTATAGAATCTCAAAAGTTATTCACGCTTCACGAGAAATTGGTGTGCATACATCAAACGACATGCTCGTGATATCGAATGATTTAACCGGAGTGTCTGAACTGTGCACACTGTTTTTAGATGCTAGCGCGCGGTCAGGGAACAATGGTCGTTTATTGTCCAAGTGTCGCCTTCTCTTTTTAGCCGAGTTCAAAGAGTATTTTAGTGAAAAAGTGATTGCAGAGATGCGTGGCTACTCTGATGAGAATGGCATCTCTCCATTTTGGGAATCCTTAGGTAAGAAGTTTTTTCAAATGGAATTTTCTTTAGCGGATTATCAAGTCGGGCTTGGTAACAAAGAATTAGTCGCAGAGCTGATGCCGAAGTACCCCATTTATTTGTTCTCTCTTACTAAAGAGGCGCGTGCAGTGATTGGCAAAACGCATGACAACACGCGTCCAGCATTAGAAATGCTCAAGAAAGAGGGTTTTCATTTCAATCAATTGATAGACATTTTCGATGGTGGCCCAGTCGTTGAGAGCTTCGTTGAAGATGTGCGCGGCGTTAGTGAAAGTGTGCTTTTGCCTTATCGCGTAGATACTAACTATGACGCTGAAATTGGTGCCCGTGACGATTGGGTTGTGTCTAATCGGCGGATGGAACATTTCCGTACAATTCTTGTCAGTAAAGATCAGATTCACGCTGATCATATAAGACTAAGTTCAGAACAATTCGATGCTTTGAATATCGATGATCAAGCTGAGCTTAGAGCTGTCCCACTTCGTTATATTTAGGATAAAGCTATGAGCCAATTAGGAGCTTTCATTGCAGGACAGTGGCATCACTGTTCAGGACCATCGTTATCTAGCCATAATCCTTTTAATGGTGAGCTTGTTTGGCAGGCAAATAGCGCAAATAGCGATGATGTATCGCGTTCTGTTGAAGCGGCGAGAGAAGCGTTTTCAAGTTGGGGGCGCACCGCATTCGATGAACGTGTGGCTTTAGTAGAAAAGTTTAAAGAATGCCTTCAGGCACGCAGTGAAGAGTTAGCGATCGCGATCGGTAAAGAGACAGGCAAGCCATTGTGGGATGCGAGAACCGAAGTCGGCGCGATGGTTGGCAAGGTCGCTATTTCTCAGCAGGCCTATTTAGATCGTACAGGACATTCAAGTAAGGAATTGCCAGCAGGCTTGTCTTCTTTAATGCATCGGCCGCATGGTGTTGTCGCGGTTTTTGGACCTTATAATTTCCCTGGCCATCTACCAAATGGACATATTGTGCCTGCGTTATTAGCCGGCAATACGGTTGTCTTCAAACCAAGTGAACAGTGCCCTTTGGTTGCGCAAATTACTTTAGAAATTTGGATTGAGGCCGGTTTACCTGAAGGAGTGATTAATCTCGTCCAAGGCGAACGACTAACCGGTGAAGCGCTCGCACAACATCCGGATATAGATGGACTGTTTTTTACAGGAAGCTCCAGAACCGGAGCCATTCTTCACCAACAATGGGCAGGTCAGCCCGCCAAGATCCTTGCTTTAGAAATGGGAGGCAACAATCCACTGATTGTTGATCGTGATAGCCCTATTGAGGCGACTGTCCATCACTTATTATTTTCGAGTTTTGTCTCAGCTGGTCAGCGCTGCACATGTGCTCGACGCGTTTTTATTCCGACTGGTGAGTACGGCGATCAGCTTGTATCTTCGTTAATTAGCTCAACACGCGCATTACAGGTTGGCGCATTTGATGCAGAACCTCAGCCTTTTATGGGATGCCTGGTTTCGGAAGGCGCAGCGCAAAGTATCGTGTCGGCTTATCAGAATTTATTGAGTATCGGCGCTAAACCCTTATTGGAACTCGCAAGAGATAATGAGGTGCCAGCGATGCTGCGTCCTTGTATCGTCGATGTGACGGGGCTTGACGTACCTGATGAAGAATATTTTGGTCCTTTGATGCAAGTCATTCGTTATGAGAACTATGAAGACGCGATCAAGCAAGCGAACGCCACGCGTTTCGGACTGGCGGCAGGTTTAATTAGTGAGAACGAATCACTATGGCAAGACTTTTTGCTAGATAGCCGTGCTGGTATCGTAAATTGGAATATGCCTCTTACCGGAGCAAGCAGTGCTGCACCATTTGGTGGTATCGGTGAGAGTGGCAACCATCGAGCAAGTGCGTTGTATGCAGCAGATTATTGCGCGTATCCTGTTGCATCAATGGAATCTAAACAAGCAAATGTACCGGCAACATTATCGCCCGGTATGACTTTGAAACCTTAATAAGTTCTTAACTACGTAAATCGCAATGGATGAGCAGAGGTAAGCAATGAAGGCATATGAAGTAAATTTTGATGGGCTTGTGGGTCCTACTCATAATTATTCTGGCTTGTCGTTTGGCAACATCGCTTCAGAGCAAAGCCTAAAAGATGTATCTAACCCTAAGTTGGCAGCTCAGCAAGGCTTGGCGAAAATGAAAGCCTTATCCGACAAAGGATTGAAGCAAGGTATTTTATTGCCTCACCATCGCCCTGAGATTGATTTGTTACGACAACTTGGTTTCGCGGGTAGCGATGCGCAAGTGCTTGCGCGTGCAGCCAAAGAAGCTCCTGTAATTTTGGGATCGGTGTATTCTGCCTCATGCATGTGGACGGCGAATGCCGCAACGGTGTCTCCAAGTGCTGATAGCCGTGATGGACGAGTACATTTCACGGCGGCTAATTTGAACGCCAAGCTCCACCGAGCGATTGAACACAAAACAACGAGTCGTATGCTCCAAGCGATTTTTTGTAATGAGAGCTTTTTTGCGCATCATGCTGCTTTGCCTAGTGTGAGTCAGTTAGGCGACGAGGGCGCTGCAAATCACACGCGCTTTTGCTCAGAGTATGACAAGCGCGGCGTGCAACTTTTTGCATACGGTCGGACCGCATTTAATGAGTCGGAATTAAAACCTAAGCGATATCCTGCACGTCAAACTTTAGAGGCTTGCCAAGCCGTTGCACGATTGCACGAGTTAGATGATGCGAACGTTGTATTCGCTCAGCAAAAGCCAAGCACGATTGATGCTGGTGTGTTTCATAACGATGTTATTTCTGTAGGAAATAGAGATGTATTTTTCTGTCATGAACAAGCTTTCTTGAATCAAGATCAGGTATTTGCGGAGTTGCAGAAAAAGCTTGGGGATACAGAGCTGAAAGTTATTTTAGTGCCTGAGAGTGAAGTTCCGCTTGCAGATGCGGTCTCTAGCTACTTGTTTAACAGTCAGCTATTAAGTATTTCGGATGACAAAATGGCCTTAGTCGTGCCATCAGAGTGCGACTCTACACCTTCAGTTGCCGCCTATTTGAAGCGTCTTGTTAAAGCGGATAATCCGATTGCAGAAGTCATGAGCCTTGATTTAAAACAAAGTATGAAAAACGGAGGTGGCCCAGCGTGTCTTCGTTTGCGCGTGGCACTAAATGAAAATGAGCTAGCAGCGATTCACCCGGGTGTCCTGTTTACAGATCAACTATACGAAACGCTGATGGCATGGACCGAACGTCATTATCGCGATCAACTAGCGCAGAGCGATTTGGCTGACCCACGTCTGATTGATGAATCTAAAACTGCATTAGATGAGCTAACGCAACTACTTGGTTTACCCGCTATTTATGCGTTTCAGCATTAGGCCTGCGCGCTGACCGATCGGCACTTTGCTGTTTGGAAAAATTAGAAGCTCTTCTGTGTTCTCCACTTCATAGATTTTGAGTGGAGACTTTTCCATTATCGTCCCCTGATTGTAGCGCGAGAAATTAGGGGCATCTTCATCAACATACAATACATATTCTGCATGGTCTACGATCAGCTCATGACACACTTCGAATTCATTGAGTTGATCTTGCGCGACAGTTATGAGCTCACCACAGATCATTGATTTAAGACATTGATAAGTGTTTGCGTATTCGCTGAGTTTGTTGAGCCCAAATGGGTACACTTTACCTAGCTCAACCGTGTATGCATCGGTGTTAAAGCTGCGCGCGGTAAAAGAAGAAAACGTTGTTGCTGGCTTATGCTGATAGACCAGTGTCGTACAGCCAAGTGCAGATAGAATCCCACGAGCTTCATCTGAAACATTGTTAGCGTGCTCGGTTTTAGGTTTGAGCGCGAAGCGTTCAACATAGGAATCGCGAATTGCGGTGTGAAGATCTAAGTGTTGGCTGAGGCCATAATCTTCAGCGAATTCAGAGACATATCTCTCTAGTAGTTTTGCTCTTCTAGCATCAATGCTCCCACAAAAATTATCTTCATTGTGAACTCCCATAAACAGCCGATTCATATTGAACTCGATAAAGCGGCTTGCTTTGCGCATTGCTTTGGGGTGCCCAAGTATTAAAAGAGTGGGGCGGGCTATTGAGATGTCTTTGCTAAGAAGCTCTGTAACGAGTTGATCAATTAACTCTATTGGAGCCGTTTCATTTCCGTGAATACCAGCAGATAGCAATAGACCTTGATGCTGCGGCGCTGTTTGAGTTTTGTTTTGCTTCGGAATAAGTCGCAGCATGCCTTCGGCGAGTAGTTGTGCCGTGAAACAAGAAGTCTCATACGTAGCTGAATTTGTTTTAGCTGGATCTTGAGACAAGGTATGTGACAGAAATGAGTTCGCTGGAGAAAAGAGCGAGTTCAAATCTGTCATAGGAGCACCTCAGTGGCGATCTTTTGATTAAGAGAGCGGCTTAGTATGCGCCATGATTTTATCTTCAGCTTTTCGGAAGATATAAATCAAGGTAAATGTCATGCAGAGGTAAATAGCCGCAACGAATAGGAAAGCTTCAAATGGCGCATAATAGCGCGCGTAGATATCACGAGCTGCACCGGTCAAATCGACGATTGTTACGACGCTGGCAATTGAGCTGGCGTGAAGCATAAAGATCACTTCATTGGCATAAGCTGGTAATGCTCGGCGCATCGCTCCAGGCAGAATAATACGGCGCATTCGTTTAGCGACACCCATACCATAGGCTTTTGCAGCTTCAATTTCGCCACGAGGTGTTGCCTCAATGGCGCCTCTAAAAATTTCTGTTGTATAGGCCGCCGTATTCAATACAAACGCTATCAAGCAAGGGTAAAAGGCCTCTGAAAGTATGTCCCACAAGAATGTTTGCTGAATGCCTGTGATCTGCGCAGTGCCGTAATAAATAAGGTAAAGCTGAACAAGTAGGGGGGTTCCTCTAAAAAAGTAAACAAATGCCCAAATAGGAAGGTTGATCCACTTGTTTTTCGAGGTTCGCAAAATAGCTAAAGGCAAAGAGATAACAAAGCCAATAAGCAGAGAAAGAAATACCAATTGCACTGTGGTCACAAAGCCTGACCAGTAGTGCATCAAAGTAGGCGGGTTAAAAATACTATTGTCTGCAAACAGACTTAAAAACGCTTCCATCATTAAGCCCTCGTTGTTCCGGCACTGTATTTAATTTTCAGTCTGTTGAGTAATAACTCTGAGACCGCTGTGAGGGATAAGTACACAAGCGCAACAGGGATTAAGAAAGTAAAGGGTTCGTGCACAGCTTTGGCTGCCTCGGAAGCAAGACGCACCATATCAGCTAGACCAATGATCGATACAAGTGCAGTGGTTTTCAGCATAACAAGCCAATTGTTACCTAGGCCAGGTAGTGCATGACGCATCATTTGAGGAAACGAGATGCGGCTAAATACTTGCCATCGAGTCATACCGTAGGCATATCCGGCTTCTATTTGACCTGCATTTACGGACTGAAATGCGCCACGAAATGTTTCTGCCATATAGGCACCAAAGATAAAGCCAATGGTGACAACTCCGGCAATAAATTCATCGATGTTAAAAAAGACATCGATATCAAATTCTTCATATAACCAATCTGAGAACTCATTCATCATCATTTGACCGCCAAAGAAGATGAGTAACATCAGTACAAGATCGGGAACGCCTCGAATTACGGTGGTGTATACCGTTGCGATAGCGCGAGGAATAGGGTTGCTTGAAAGTTTGGCGATCGCGCCGAGTAGCCCTAAAAATAAAGCCACAAGCAATGATAATACGGCTACTTCGATGGTTAAAATAGCGCCCTGAAATATAGATGGGCCGTAACCGTGAAGATCTATCATTGAGTAAGTTCCGTGAAAATTAATCGTCAATCAGACGTCAGGCATATAGCGCCTGACATCTGACTTTTAGCATTAAATCTTAATGCTGTAAGAGAAGTACTTGTTCATGATCTCATCGTAAGTACCGTCTTCTTTGAGCTTTTTAAGCGCAGCATTGAATTTTTCAGCAAGGTCTTTGTCACGCTTGCGGAATGCAGCGCCAACGCCCTCACCACCAACTTGCATGGTGTCGCCGACTGACTGGTAGTTTTCATCTTTAAGGATGGTTGATTCACCTACTGGGAAGTCTAGGAATACTAAGTCTAGACGGCCACCGGTTAGATCAAGAACAAGGTCGTCAGCCGTGGTGTAACGCTTGATTTCAACAGTGTCTGCGCCGATATCTTTTGTCACGTAATCATCTTGAACTGTGCCACGCTGAACGCCAACGCGAAGGCCTTTGAAGGCAGCCTTGTCAGTCACGTCCAGATCAGTACCTTTTTTACCAAACCATGCAGAAGGTGTGTTGTAGTAACCTTCAGAGAACAATACTTTTTCAGCACGCTCAGGAGTGATAGACATAGAAGAGAAGATAACGTCGTATTTACGCGCTAAAAGTCCTGGAATAATGCCGTCCCAAGCTTGGATAACCCACTCACATTCCGCTTTGATTTCAGCACATACAGCGTTGCCAAGGTCAATTTCGAAACCAGTAAGCGTGCCGTCTGGCGCTTTATATTCGAACGGCTCGTAAGGTACATCAACAGCTAACTTTAGTTTGTCAGCTGCGAAACCAATGCTGCTGCTCGCAGCTAAGATACAACCCATTAATAGCGATAGTTTTTTCATAGTGAGGTCTTCCTCTTATTTAATGTCAGCTCTCTAAAGGGAGCAGTTTGTTTGTACTGAATATTAGTACTTCGGTTGAAGAAACTGTTTCACACGTTCTGAATCAGGATCTTCAAAAACTTTTTTAGGTGTTCCTTGCTCTTCAATTTTTCCGTCATGCAAAAATACAACTTGTGACGACACATCGCGCGCGAAGGCCATTTCGTGTGTCACGACAATCATGGTGCGGCCCTCTTCAGCCAAGCTGCGCATGACCTTTAATACTTCACCGACGAGTTCTGGGTCGAGTGCAGATGTCGGCTCATCAAATAGCAGTACTTCTGGTTCCATCGCTAATGCGCGAGCAATTGCTGCACGTTGCTGCTGGCCACCAGACATCTGACTAGGATAGTAGTCGCGACGCTCGTAGATGCCTACTTTGTTTAAGAGCTCTGTAGCTTGTTCAATGGCTTGTTTCTTAGGAATACCTAATACATTGATCGGTGCTTCGATGATGTTTTCTAGCACTGTCATGTGAGACCACAAATTAAAACCTTGAAATACCATAGATAGCTTCGAACGCATCTGTTCGACTTGCTTGGTGTCGGCTGGCATTCGTTCGCCGCGTTTATTGGTTTTGAATTTGACGGTGTCGCCGAGAAGTTGGATATCACCTGAGGTAGGAATTTCTAAGAGATTGATGCAGCGAAGGAAGGTACTTTTGCCTGAACCTGATGAACCGATCATCGAAATGACGTCACCTTTTTGGGCTTCTAATGACACACCTTTT
>NZ_LWGF01001254.1:0-724 GCF_001635355.1 Oleiphilus sp. HI0125 | reverse complement strand
GAACTTGTGCGTTTGAGTACGCCAGAGCTAAGCACTAAAGAGCGTTTTTGGCGTACACAATTCACTTTGGGCTCGATCGCATTTACGATGTCGAGCATTCAGCCATTAACTGAAATTCTAGAAAATAGTAAAGACGCGAAGGCTAATCCTGAGGAAATCGTTGATCTAATTGTTCCATATATGTTGGCGGGGATAACCGCTCCAGCAATGGACGTTAATTAACTCGATTAGATCTTGTTGTATTGCTAATCTTTTTTCGACTTTAAGAGGTTAGCTAAATGATTCAACGCATTCTCATATTTCTATCCAAGCAAGAACTTCATAGTTTTGACTTAGACGGAAACCGCACAGTTTATCCAGTCTCTACTGCGAAGAATGGCAGCGGTCAACTTGAAGGTTCTTTTTGTACCCCGCTCGGATATCACATTGTTAAGCACAAAATCGGTCACCAGCTTTCCCGCGATACGGTGTTTGAGGCGCGAACCCCACAAATAAAGTCATTTACTGAAGCTCGATATCTAGCTGAACCTGATGAAGACTGGATATTGTCACGCATACTATGGTTGAGCGGCTGCGAGCCAGGCTTCAACCGTCTAGGAGAGGTTGATAGCAAGAATCGTTATATTTATATCCACGGTACTCCTGATCAAGAGCCAATTGATCGGCCGTTGTCACATGGGTGCATTCGGATGCGTTGTGATGATGTAATTACATTGTTTGATCA
>NZ_LWGF01001253.1:0-1044 GCF_001635355.1 Oleiphilus sp. HI0125 | reverse complement strand
TTAGACAATACTGCTGCTTCAAATCCCGATTGGTCTGGAGTAGATCCTGATTCAGCCACATCTAGAGCGCCTTATCGCATCTATAACATTGGTAGCAATAATCCATGTGAATTGCTCCGTTATATAGAGTTGATCGAAGAAAACGTTGGTAAGAAAGCAGAGAAAAATCTTCTTCCAATGCAGCCGGGTGATGTACTTGCAACCTACGCCAATGTCGATGCATTAATCAAAGATGTTGATTACAAGCCGTCAACGCCCTTAGAAGAGGGTGTTGCGAACTTTGTTGAGTGGTATAGAGACTTCTACAAGGTTTAAGTTAGATAGCCTGCCATATCTTTCTTGATATGGGCTTTTTCTTACAAACTTCATCTCATCTTAAAACGCCGCGAGTGAGCCTTTTACAGGTTCTTGCTTGCGGCGTCGCTAGTTTCAGGCCATGAATTTGGTAAACCAATAAGATCTCAACTATTATATTTTGAGCTGTATATTGGCCGCACTAACAATTATTGTCAGGGAAAGTAATATGAATCATGTCTATTCTGCGATCGCTCTGATCGGTAGTTTTGCCTTCAGTACACTTTTGCATTCTGCGCCATTAAAACCAATCCCTAAAGAGTCTGGCTTTAGTGGTTCAGTCGTGGGTGGTGCTTCTGCTGTTGAGTATTCAAGTAACTTAGTTGCGGGCACGAGTGGCAAGTTAAGTGACCAAACAATTAAAAGCATTAATGCAGATCCGGAAACAGAATCGAGTGTGGCTCCTTTCATTACTGGTGAGGTGAATTACACCTTTGCTGAATCCCGCACACAGGCCTATTTGGGTGTCGCACTGGAAGACTTAGTACGTTACGACTTGGCATTCCAATTGGGAGTGAAACAAGAGCTTTCTAAAAAAGGTATCGTTTATGGTGCGTTTCTTTTTAGTGCGTTACCAACTGAAGTCTATGCGGACCCTTATGTTGCGAATGTAGCAAGAGCGCGCACTGATCGATCTTCTACAGGCGCGCGACTTGGTTGGCAAAACGTATTAGGCACGGGATTAGGTCT
>NZ_LWGF01001252.1:0-985 GCF_001635355.1 Oleiphilus sp. HI0125 | reverse complement strand
GGGCGCTTGCTTATTCCTATTTAGCGGTGAAAGAAATGCCGGCTAAGTCAGGGTTTGTTTCGAAACTGCCCGATATAACATCATGGGCCACGACCCGTTTTGAGGCGCAAGACTTAGGTAGAGAGCATTTAGGCCACATACTAGAGAATGATGCGATTCAACTTGGCTTGCTAGATCGTGTTGCTGAATTGCCAAACATTGAGTTAGTTAGTGGCGTCACGATTGAATCGAGTGAGTTAGGTTCTGATAAGCGTATGCTTACTTTGAGCGATGGTTCTGTCATGTCAGCCGATTTGGTTGTTGGGGCTGATGGCGCGCAATCTCAAATGCGTCGAATTGCTGGAATTGGTCAGTTTAGCGAGTCTTATACTCAGCACGCTATGGTCGTATCCATTACCTATAAAGGCGGAGTTGAGCAAGGGACTTGGCAGGCTTTTAGACCAGAAGGGCCTCTCGCGTTTCTTCCGTTACCGCGCATTGACGGTGTTAATTATGGCTCGTTAGTTTGGTACGACTCGCCGAATACTATCACACAGTTAAAAGGCTTGTCTGATGCCGAGCTGCGTCAAAAACTTCAAGCGATATATCCCCAAGAATTACCTGATATTGAACAGATTCTTCAGGTCGCTTCGTTTCCTCTTGCCAAGTCACATGCTCAGCAATACTCAGGAGAGCGTATTGTTCTGGCCGGTGATGCTGCGCACACAATTAATCCTTTAGCTGGTCAGGGTGTTAATCTCGGGTTTATGGATGCCGCGGTATTGATTGAGGAGCTCGGTAAAGCATTGATTAATGACCAAGCCTTATCAGATCGGGCGGTGTTAAAGAATTATGAAAAGCAGCGACGTATGTTTAATCAACTCATGATGAGTGGTATGGACGCGTTTTATTATGGCTTTAGTAATCGCTCTGCCCCAGTGCAAATTATTCGAAACATAGGTTTAGGGCTTGCACATCGCTCAGGTCCGTTGAAACAAAAAGTATT
>NZ_LWGF01001251.1:0-640 GCF_001635355.1 Oleiphilus sp. HI0125 | reverse complement strand
CCCTTTAATTTTGAGCACCTTCGCCATCAAAAAAGGCTGCTTTTGCGCTCTGGCGGTGCCAGCCCAAACAACAACATTTATATTCCCGGTATCATCCTCTAGGGTCATAAATGTAACCCCTGAAGCGGTACCTGGTGATTGCCTGCCAGTCACCAAGCCAACGACATCCACAAAACTTTTATGCTCAACACGGCTAAGCTGATTCGATCGCACAAAGTTTCCCAGTAGGTTTGCTTTTTCCATTAAGGTTATCGGATGATGATCGAGAGATAAGCCTAATGAGGCATAGTCTTCCGTGAGATTTTCAATATCCTTTGGCTTAAACCTGAAATCACCTATCGGCTCCTCTGCAACGGTGCTCGACATAAATGGCAATGAATTTTCAGGGTTCATTAATTGCCAACGTGTTTCATAACGATTATCCGATAAACATCTAAACGCATCTGCAGAAGCCAAAGACTCTAAATCTCTTCGAGATAGACCGATCGCTTTCACTTCGCTCACAGATTTAAAACCTAAGGGCGGTCGCTCACGAACAAGTAAGTTTTGCCCTTCGACGCTTAACCCTTTTACTAAACGAAAGCCCAAGCGAATAACTTTCGCGTTTTCACCTTGTAGATCATGATCAATCATCGATCGA
>NZ_LWGF01001250.1:0-823 GCF_001635355.1 Oleiphilus sp. HI0125 | reverse complement strand
GAATGGATCGAAGACCTTTATTACTAACGGCCAGTTGGCAGACCTTTACATCGTTGTTGCGAAGACTGACCCAGACGGCGGCGCAAAAGGCACCAGCTTATTACTAGTTGATGCGGATTCAGCAGGATTTTCTAAAGGCACGAACTTAGAAAAGATTGGTATGAAAGCTCAGGATACTTCTGAGTTATTCTTCCAAGATGTAAAAGTGCCGAAAGAAAACTTACTTGGTGCTGAAGGTATGGGCTTTATTTACTTGATGCAAGAGTTGCCACAAGAGCGTTTGTCAGTCGGTTTGAATGCTATTGCTAATGCTGAGTCAATCTTCAAACAAACGCTTGCTTACGTTAAAGAGCGTAAAGCTTTCGGCAAACCAATTTCGGCGTTCCAGAACACTCAATTCAAACTCGCTGAAATGTCCTCAACGCTCACTATGGTGCGTGTTTTTGTAGATAAATGCTTGGAACTTCACCTTGAAGGTAAGTTGGATGTAGTGACAGCGGCGAAGATTAAATATCTAACCACTGAAATTCAATGTGATGTGATAGATGAATGTTTGCAACTGCATGGCGGTTACGGCTACATGTGGGAATATCCGGTTGCACGTGCTTATGCTGATGCGCGCGTTCAAAAGATATACGCAGGCACGAATGAAATCATGAAGCTAATCATTGCAAGGTCAATGGTCTGATCTTCGTTTGTATGTGAGACACGATGTCATGTTGGGGTCAGAGTAATATTACTCTGACCTCGGTATTCCTAGAATAAGACAGCAACCTTAAACAATCACAAGAGCTTACCATTGAATATGTCCCTACCATTAGAA
>NZ_LWGF01001249.1:0-1047 GCF_001635355.1 Oleiphilus sp. HI0125 | reverse complement strand
AAAACTCATCAATTAGTTCAAATAATAAAAGCAAACAGGTAAGTCTATGAACGCTCTTCAGAAGCGTATGGTCGGGCATGGCGCGATCATTATGTTAATCGGTCTTATTGCTGGTATCGGTTTAGTTATGAAACTGATAGGCGGCTTTGAGATATTTCCTAATTATATTGTGCAGTTTGAACTATTCGGTAGCGATCGCGGATGGGCTCGAGCTCACGCGGGTGGCTTGATGAACGGTTTAATGATCTTTGTTGTCGCACTGTTGCTATGGGGATTGAATGCACCAGAGCGCCTAGAGAAAAAGCTGTTTTGGATGATTGTAGGCGCGGGCTATGGCAACACCATGTTTTATTGGGGCGGGATGCTTTCGGCAAGTAGAGCTTTGACCTTCGGTGATAATCGACTCGGTGAAACCAATATATGGGGCATTTTAGGATTAGTGCCAGCGTTGGTGTTTAGCTTTGTTTCGTTATATTCCTTTTATGTTCTTGCGCGACATGCTTTTTCAGAAGCTAAGTCATAAAACCTCTCGGTAGCGCTATGGTGCTTATTGTATACAGACCTTGTTATAGGAGGAACTATGTCCGAAATAAAACAATTAGAGGCGGACTATTTGATCATCGGTGCTGGTGCGATGGGATTGGCATTTGCTGATGAATTGCTCAAACACGACAAACAAGCAAGCATCGTGTTTGTAGAGCGTCGCGGCATGTCGGGCGGGCATTGGGTTGATGCCTATGATCACGTTAAGCTTCATCAGCCAGCAATAGCTTACGGGGTGAACTCACTTGAGTTAAGTGAATCGAAAACAGACCTTTCTAGTCGCCCTCAAATCATTCATTACTTTGAACGTATTTCTAAAAACTTAGTAAGTACTGGGCGTGCACGCTTTTTATTCAAATGTGATTTTGTGGGTGAGCAGCCACTCGACAAGGGAGCAATCGCGACGGTTGCTTCCAACATAGACGAAGGCGTGTCGTATCGAATCCACGTAAAGCGCAAGATTGTCGATAGCGGTTATATGCGTGTCGAGGTACCTGCGACGCA
>NZ_LWGF01001248.1:0-1161 GCF_001635355.1 Oleiphilus sp. HI0125 | reverse complement strand
AAGTAAGAAAATGGCTATTTCTGACATTGCAAAAATCCCCCAGCTAGTTGTCTCGCCTTCACGCGGTGACTTTGTAGGTGCAGCAAATGATTGGTTTGAACAACAGGGGCATCCGCGAAACGTTGTATTGTCTGTACCTACGTTTACCGCCGCAAAAGCCTGTATAGCTGAGAGTGATTTGTGCGGCTTTATTCCATCTCGACTACTACCTGATAACGACCTAAAAGTAATTGAGCTTGATAGGACAATTCCAGGGTTTGATGTCATTGCGGCCTGGCACCAGCGTAGTAATCAAGACCAGCTACATAAATGGATTCGCAATAAGTTAGTTAGTGTCTGCTCCCGATAAAATTGGTCATTGCGTGCTAGGTCACCAAAAAGTAACTAATTGTTTTTCTGTCGAAGCCACCAATAATAGTTTTCACTAGTCATCATTATTGGAGGCCAAATTCATGAGCACATACAAGTTTGAAGCTGGAGCAACTTTTCCATCGATCACCAAATCAACTCTCGAAGGCACAACACGGGACCTAAGCAAACCTTTAGAAGGAAAAGACTGGCAAATGCTTGTCGTGTACAGAGGTAGACACTGCCCATTGTGTACACGTTTCCTCAATCAATTGACGGTATATAAGCCACGCTTAGAAGCAATAAATATCGATCTGGTCGCTGTATCAGGTGATAGCAAAGCGCAGTTAAAGGAGCACACGAGTAGGCTGGATGTAGATTTCCCGATGTTCTACGGCTTATCTTTAGAAGAAATGAAATCTCTGGGGCTTTACATCTCACATCCCCGCTCAGATCAGGAAACGGATCACCCGTTTGCTGAACCGGGGCTCTATGTCATTAATGAACATGGAACGCTTCAAGTAGTGGACATATCGAATAATCCTTTTGTACGTCCTGATTTAGATAATCTTATTTCGGGCCTAGAGTGGATTCGTAGCAATAACTATCCGATTCGCGGAACCTTTTCTTACGATAACTAACACCTTATTGCCACACACAAAGACTTAGAAAACAACATGTGGCTGCCTGATTTGCGTCATCCTAGGCCCCTACATGTTGCGTATTAGAGAGCAATTTTCCTATGGCATTACAAGAACACCCAATGTGGCGAAAGCCCCAACACCATCATGATTTAGATCATGCTCATGACCA
>NZ_LWGF01001247.1:0-540 GCF_001635355.1 Oleiphilus sp. HI0125 | reverse complement strand
AACATGGTTACCAAGTGCGCGGCACTGTGCGTAATCCCGATAAAGTTCCAGCACTTCGAGCCATGTTTGCGAAGTACACAGACAAGGCCGATAGCATTGAATTTGCGCAAGCAGATCTTCTTAGTGAAGACGGATGGACAGAGGCTGCGCAAGGCTGTGATGGTTTGTTTCACCTCGCGTCGCCAGTTCCGCTGCAACAGCCGAAGAATCATGAAGAAGTCATTCGTCCCGCTGTAGATGGCGCTTTAAATGCTTTAAAAGCGGCAAACAATTCCGGTATTAAACGCGTTGTGTTGACCTCATCGATTGCTGCGGTGATGTTTGGGCATAAGGAAAAGCATCGTACTTTCTCTGAGGCAGATTGGACCAATGTAGAAGCGACCGATGTGGCCTATTACAAGAGTAAAGCCTTAGCTGAAAAAGCCGCGTGGGACTACGTAAAAGATACCGATATTCAGCTATCAACTGTCTTACCTGCTTTTGTATTAGGGCCTGCACTGGAGAGTGACTACGGAACCTCGTTACAACTAATCGTAGAAT
>NZ_LWGF01001246.1:0-1102 GCF_001635355.1 Oleiphilus sp. HI0125 | reverse complement strand
TTCTTGCTGGGGATATTGCAGCCGCTATCGGTCTTAAAGATGTCACAACTGGCGAGACCTTGTGTGACCAGGATCCAAAGAACCGAATTACTTTGGAGCGTATGGATTTTCCAGAGCCCGTTATTTCGGTTGCTGTAGAGCCACGTTCTCAGCCAGATCAAGAGAAGATGGGTGTGGCGCTCGGTAAGTTGGCGCAAGAAGATCCGTCGTTCAGAGTTAAGACTGATGAGGAAACCGGTCAGACGATTATCTCCGGTATGGGTGAGCTACACCTTGATATTATCGTCGATCGAATGAAGCGTGAGTTCGGTGTTGAGGCAAACATTGGTAAGCCTCAGGTAGCGTACCGCGAAGCAATTAGAAATCACTGTGATATCGAAGGCAAGTTTGTACGACAGTCCGGTGGTCGAGGTCAGTACGGTCATGTTCGCGTTAAGTTTGAGCCGCGAACTGACGGTGAAGAAGGCCTGGAGTTTATTAATGAGGTTGTGGGAGGTGTTGTTCCGAAGGAATACATACCTGCAGTCGAGAAAGGTATTGAAGAGCAAATGCAAAATGGTGTCCTAGCTGGCTACCCTTTGCTTGGTCTTAAAGCAACGCTTTACGATGGGTCGTATCATGATGTCGACTCTAACGAAATGGCGTTCAAAATTGCCGGTGGCATGGCAACTAGAAAGTTGGCGGAAGAGGGTGGTGCAGTGCTGCTCGAGCCAATGATGAAAGTTGAAGTTGTGACGCCGGAAGAAAACATGGGTGACGTTGTTGGTGATCTTAACCGTCGTCGAGGGATTATTTCCGGAATGGAAGAGGGTCCTTCAGGTAAGGTTGTCAATGCCGAGGTGCCTTTGTCAGAAATGTTTGGTTATGCGACAGATCTACGGTCTGCGACGCAAGGCCGTGCAACATACGCGATGGAGTTTTTGAAATACGCAGAAGCGCCATCAAACATCGCAGAAGTTATTATTAACAAGTACTAACCTTTAAACGCTAAGGGGAATTACCGTGGCAAAAGAAAAGTTTGAAAGAAGTAAGCCGCACGTTAACGTTGGAACAATTGGCCACGTTGACCACGGCAAAACAACACTAACAGCAGCACTTACTC
>NZ_LWGF01001245.1:0-1030 GCF_001635355.1 Oleiphilus sp. HI0125 | reverse complement strand
GTTGGTGTTGCCAAACGTGAGTGTGGCCGAGGTAATTGAATATACCAAACCACAAGAAGCAGAAGGGCCAGAATATTTTCTAGGAAATATTATGTGGCGGGGTATACAGGTTCCATTGCTAAGCTATGAAGTTGCCAATGGCCAAGAGAAACCCGCTCGGAATACTCAAGCGCGTATAGCTGTAATTAATAGCGTTGGGCTAGATAATCAGAAGTTACCTTTTAGCGCCATTCTCACTCAAGGTCTCCCGCGCTTAGTAAAGGTGAGTAAGGATATCATTCAAGAAGAAGAGCAGAGCGATTCTCCTGCTGAACATAGCCGTATTAGGGTCGATGGAGAATATGCGGTGATTCCGAGCTTGGAATATCTAGAGTCACTGGCCATTAAACTAGCGTAAATCAGAGTCGCTCCTGAAATGATTCAGAAAACGCTGCAAAAAGAACTGTTATCGTTTTTCGTTTTGCTATTTCCGATCATTGAGCTTGTTTTATTAGGCTTGAACCACGCGGTGTTTTTCATCATCGGTTTGAGCGCTGTGATGTTTGCGCTCAACTTCTCCTCTTTGTTTTCAAATCTTCGCAAGTTTATTCCAGCAATTAATTTAGTCCTTTTTGCATCTATTTTTGTTGTGCATCTGACATCGGGTGTGAATAGTGTTGCTGTTATGGGCTGCTTGTTAGTGATGACTGTTTGGGCAGCATTAGTCCTTGATTTGGTGTTTGCCGCGACCTTTTCTCTTCTTTGTATGTTGCTTTTAAGCGCGCTAAATGATTTTACGCAGCTAGCCCAAAATGCCGTTCTAGTTTTTTCATTATTTGCGTTAGCGAGCTTTGTTCGCTTTCGTATCGGTCGACTTGAAAGAGCAGGGCCTAAGCATACTGAGGAGGATATGTTCGCATGTCGTAATGCGAGACAGTTTGAGCAAGACCTTTCTCATTACTTTGCCTTGCATCAGCGTTACCAGATGAATTGTGTGCTGCTGGTGATTGATGTTGAATTACCAAGAAAAATGAATCTGACGAAAGAAAGA
>NZ_LWGF01001244.1:0-19459 GCF_001635355.1 Oleiphilus sp. HI0125 | reverse complement strand
AGACATTAGAGAAAGGGTTTCGACCTGCTATCCATTGTAAAACAACCCATCCGATTGGGAACATGATTGCTAAGCCGATGCCATAACATGCGCGTAAAGTCGGAAGGGAAAAGTGCCGCATGAGCGTGCTGTTCGCAAATTGAATGGAACGGTTTTGGATTATTGTCATGTTATCGAGCCTCCTTGGCAGGTGCGCTTTATTCTTTTGTGCGCAGATGAATCCTGTATATAGGCGAGATTTTTAGTTCATGCCAATAAATTCTTGCATGAGGGTTTGAGTTTCTATTAAATCTTGAATGCTTGAACAATAAAAAATAAATGATATTTACATGATAAAAAGAGCCTTCCCCTTATTCCTCTTGTTTGTTTCTTCGTTGTTGAGTGCTGAAGAAGCCCATTTAGTGATGGCAACAGGTGGAGTCACCGGAGTGTATTACCCAGCAGGTGGCGCGATTTGTCAGATGCTCAATACGCAAAAGCAGAACAAAGGTGTCCGTTGTTTTGTAGAGAGTTCAGAAGGGTCACTTGAAAATTTAAAGCGCTTACGTAGCGGCGATATTGATCTCGCCATTGTGCAAAGTGATTGGATGATGCACGACTGGAGTGGGGCAGAGGAGTTTAAGTTTTATGGCCCGCATACAGGTTTGAGACATGTGATCAAACTATATGATGAACCTTTTACCATTGTGGCGAGAGCTGACTCAAACATTCGAAAGTTAGAAGATTTGAAGGGTAAGCGCGTTAATATCGGAAGCGAAGGTTCTGGGCAGAGAGCTACGATGGAATGGTTGATGAAATCATTAGCTTGGTGGCACTCTGATTTTTCTGAAGTGCATTTTGTTGGGGCAGATGAGCAAGCCACGGCGCTTTGTCAGGACAAGTTTGATGCGATGGTGTATATCGCTGGCACGCCGAATAGCTCAGTTAAGTCGGCAACTACCGATTGCGATAGCGTATTAGTCCCTGTTCGTTCAAAAAAACTAGATAGAGCGATAGCTCAATCTGAAATTTATGCGCCCGCGGAAATACCTCGGGGGAGTTACCGAGGCATGGACGAAGATGTTAAAACCTTTGGCGTGTCGGCTCACTTAGTAAGTGCTGAGCGCGTTGATGCGGGCTTAGTGCAAGCTTTAGTCACTTCGATTACGCGAGATTTGAACGGCTTCAAACGATTGCATCCGGCTCTTAAGAATGTGGGTCGCGCTCAAATGTTCAGTGATGATGTTGGCTTACCACCGCATCAGGGTGTTAAAGCGATCAAGAAAGAGTTTTTAGAATTAAGCGTTTCGGAATAAAAAAACGGGCCATAAGGCCCGTTTTTAGTTTTGCTTTTACTAGCGCGAGAGTAATGAAATATCTGCAGCTTGTAGGAAGAGCTCTCTAAGTTGTTTTAACAGAGCAATTCGATTGTTGCGTACCGCAATGTCATCCGCCATAACCATGACGTCGTCGAAGAAAGCGTCGACGCTCGCCTGAAGCTCGGCCAGTTCTTTCAAGGCCTGTGTATAATCACCGGCTTTGAACAAAGGCTCTACCTTGCTTGTTAATGCACTTACTTGGTCCGCAAGTTGTTTCTCGGCCGCTTCACTCAAGAGTGATGCATTGAGTTCAGACGACGCTTCTGCTTCGTTTTTCGCAAGAATATTCGATACACGCTTGTTGGCAGCGGCAAGTGCCTCAGCTTGAGGTAGCGCGCTGAATGCTGCGACAGCGCGAATACGGTTGTCGAAATCGACTGGTTTTGTCGGCTTACGTGCACTAACCGCTAAGAATACTTCCGCAGAAATGCCTTCGTCATCGAACCAAGCTCTGAATCGATCTAGCAAGTAATCGAGAAGTTGCGTGTCTAGTTCTTTATTTTCGAGCGCGCTGTGCTGTTCTGCAGCCCAAGCGATTAGATCGCGCAGATCTAGATCAAGTCCTTTCTCGACAATGATACGAAGTACGCCGAGTGATGCGCGACGCAGAGCAAACGGATCTTTCGTACCGGTTGGTGGCTGGTTAATACCGAACAAACCAACAAGCGAGTCTAGCTTTTCTGCTAAGGCAAGTGCGCAACCCGTATGTGTGCTTGGCAATTCACCACCAGCTTGTTTTGGCATATATTGCTCGTTCAGTGCGAGAGCGACCTCTTCTTCTTCGCCATCAAAGAGTGCGTAGTGGTATGCCATCAAACCTTGAAGATCCGTGAATTCGAGTACCATTTCACTAACAAGGTCTGATTTTGCTAGTTCGCCAGCACGTAGTGCGTAAGCTTCATTGCTACCAATTGCTTGTGCAATGCGTTGCGCCAACTTGGCAACACGTTCTGTTTTTTCGTATACGGTGCCCAATTTAGTTTGAAAAACGATGTTTTTCAGCGGCTCACGTTTCGACTCAAGGCTTGTTTTCTTATCGGTTTCAAAGAAGAACGCAGCATCTGCAAGGCGAGGGCGAATAACACGTTCGTTACCTGAGATAACCTGCGCAGGATCTTTACTTTCAATATTTGAGATCGTAATGAAGTGCGGCATGATTTTTTGGTTAGCATCTAATACGTGGAAGTATTTTTGATGCTCAGCCATCGATGAAATCAACGCTTCTGCAGGGACGCTTAAGAAATCGTGATCGAAGTTACCAAGTAAAGGTGTTGGCCACTCATTCAGTGAGTTTACTTCATCTAGTAAATCATCATCGATAATCGCGATACCATTTACTGTGAGTGCTATTTTTTCTACGCCAGATTTGATCAAGGCTTTACGCTCTTCGTAATTAACCATGACCTTGCCTTCAGTTTTGAGCTTACTTTCGTACTCAGACGGCGTATTAATTTGAATTTCACCAGTGCTCATGAAGCGGTGTCCACGACTCATGTTGCCATGCGTGATCCCCATAGTTTCGCCAGACACAACTTCTTCTCCAAGAAGCATGACGACCCATTGTACTGGGCGAACGAATTCTTCTTTCTTTGCTCCCCAACGCATACGCTTTGGAATTGGCAGTTTCGCAAGAGATTGGGCCACAATGTCGCTGATTAAATCTTTTGTTGCTTTGCCTGATTCCGTCGAGCGATAAATCAACCATGTGCCCTTAGGGGTTTCCATCTCTTCTAAGTCACTTGGCTCAATGCCTAGTGATTTTGTGAAGCCAAGTAGAGCTCGGCTTGGCTCGCCAGCGTCGTCAAAAGCGGCTTTCTTTGATGGGCCGCGTTTTTCAATTTCTTTGTCCGCTTGTTGCAGTGCTAGATCTGAAATCTCTAGGGCAAGGCGGCGAGGCGCTGCATAGCTTTTATGATCCTTGTATGAAATGCCAGCTTCATCTAAACCGCTTAAAATGCCTTGGCTGAGCGCATCTGAGAGTTTTTTAAGTGCTTTTGGTGGGAGTTCTTCCGTACCAAGTTCAATCAGGAAATCTTTGCTAGACACGATTACTTACTCCCTTTGTCTGCATTGGCGGCTTCGGTTTTTGCGATCACTTCATCACGCAGCGCATCTGACGCGAGAGGGAAACCAAGCTTCATTCTGGTATCGAAATAAGATTGTGCAACGGCGCGTGCAAGACTGCGAACACGAAGGATAAAGCGTTGACGTTCGGTCACAGAAATAGCATGACGTGCATCTAGCATGTTGAACGTGTGTGACGCCTTCAAAACAAGTTCGTATGCTGGAAGTGGAAGGCCTAGTTCAATCAAACGTTGGCTTTCAGACTCATAAGTGTCGAAGTTCTTGAACAAAGATGGAACGTCAGCTTGTTCAAAGTTGTATGTCGACATTTCTACTTCGTTTTGATGGAATACGTCACCGTATGTGACGTCGCCGTCAGGGCCATGTGCCCATACTAAGTCGTATACGCTGTCGACGCCTTGCAAATACATTGCAATACGTTCTAGTCCGTAGGTGATTTCGCCGGTGACTGGATAGCATTCAATGCCGCCAACCTGTTGGAAGTAGGTGAACTGAGTAACTTCCATGCCGTTGAGCCAAACTTCCCAACCAAGACCCCACGCACCTAGTGTTGGTGATTCCCAGTTATCTTCGACAAAGCGAATGTCGTGAACGAGTGTGTCAATCCCCATGGCTTTTAATGACTCAAGATACAACTCTTGAATATTGAGAGGAGATGGCTTCATCACAACTTGGAATTGATAGTAGTGCTGAAGGCGATTTGGGTTTTCGCCATAGCGACCATCAGTTGGACGACGACTTGGTTGAACATAGGCTGCATTCCAAGTTTCAGGGCCAATCGCTCGTAGGAATGTAGCAGGGTGAAATGTGCCTGCGCCGACTTCCATATCGAGGGGCTGAAGAACAACACAGCCCTTACTCGCCCAAAAATTTTGTAAGGCTAAAATTAGCCCCTGAAAGGTTTTTACATCTGGATTGGATTGTTCAGCCACAACTCAAGCACCCGTAGTTAATTCATTATATTTTCGTTGCTTTGACAAAAAAGCGAGAAAAAGGAGCGGCATTATACACTAAGCTATTCGCCGCTCGCTCACTTATTGCTTGATATATTTCAAAATTTCAACCACTTGCTCGGGTGTTTCTGCGACAGCCATCGCGGCACCGTCAACTTCTTTGAGTGGGTGCGTTAATTCTGGGTCATGAATCACAACGATTGGCTTGCCTTTGCCAATAGCAATGCCTGCTTCAAATGCAGCATTCCATTGCTTGTATTTTGGTCCGAAACGTACCACGGTAAGATCAGCCTTTTCGATTGCATTCATTGCGCGCAATGAATTGATCTTTGCTGCTTTATGATCCTTCCAGAAGTTGTTTTCTTCTTCACCAAGAATCCGGACACCAACTTCGTCACTGGCTTCATGATTAGTTACTGGACTTAGTGTCTCGATGTCCAGATTGGCTTCTTTGATGCCATTTTCAATACGCTCACGCCAATCGGTATGAATCTCACCTGAAAGATAAATGCTGTAGCTCATATTAGGTTTATGTCCCTAGAATTTATTGATAAAACTGTATGTAAGGTGAGCGGATTCTAATAAACAGAATTGAGGATGCAAGCATCGCTCATGCTTGGATTCACATATTTATACAATGGAGGTATAGGGTGCCTATCTATGACCATAAGTATGGTGGTTTAGACTATTTTCGAGTTTATCGTTCTTGGGGCGGACAAGAGTTTCAAGAATATGTGCGAATCGGAGAAGATAAAGACGCTGCACGCAAAGAGGCTGAGGCGATCGAAACACGTTTTACGCGGGAATATGAAGTTTATCAGCGAGAGCGTGCTGCACAACCAGAATTTCATGTGAGAGATGATGGCTCAATTCGAGGTCTACGGCGTGTTAGTGTTGAGCGAGGTAGTAGAGCGACAGTTGAGGTCTTGGAGCTCCGTATCAACGTGCCTTGGTTAAAAAGCATCAAGCGAACGACGGTATCAATTAGCACACATGGATTTGAGTCAGCTTTTCAGCAGTCAGTTGAAAAAATATGCGAATGGTATGAATTAGATAAACAAAGCCCCGCTGCGAAAGCGATGCGTACTTGTGATGCTTATTATGCAAATGGTGATGAGATCAGCGCTTTACGTAGTGTTAGCCACAAGGCGCGCCATGAGCTGGACAACATAACGCAAGGTGTGTTCAAAGGTTTACGTAAGCTCGGTATTTCTGGCGCTTAAGAGCGCCAGAAGGCTGGCGTGAATAGAATCAATAGCGTAAAAATTTCTAGACGCCCCATTAGCATTGCTACGCAAAGAACCCATTTCGCAAAAGTCGGTAAATCGCCATAGTGTGCTGCGACATCTCCCAGACCTGGTCCAAGGTTATTGATGCAGGCACCAACTGCCGACCATGCAGTTACTTGATCTAAACCGCTTGCGAGAAGCAGTAACAAAAGCACAACGAATGAGAATACGTACAGGGAGAAGAAACCCCATACGGCTTCGATAACCCGATCAGGTACGGCTTTCTTGCCTACTTTTACAGGAATCACCGCATTAGGGTGAATCAAGCGCTTTATCTCGCGCATGCCCTGTTTGAATATCAGCATCACGCGAATGGCTTTCATGCCCCCGCCAGTTGATCCTGCGCAGCCGCCGATGAAAGCGACAACGAAGAGTAAAAACGGTAATACAAAAGGCCAGTTGGCAAAATCAGCCGTTGAGAAACCCGTTGTAGTGGCAATGGATACCACCTCGAATAAACCTTTTACGAATGATGTGCCAGGGTCGTAGGTGCTAGTGTGGTAGAGCGTCGCAATCGTGATGATGGAAACTAAGAAAATGACACCGGTGTAAAATCTGAATTCTGCATCTTTCCAATAGATGATCGGGCTATTGGAACGAAGCGCCGCAAAATGCAGTGCGAAGTTGATGCCAGAAATGAACATGAAAAAGATCGCAACAAGTTCGATATGTACGTTGTTGTAATAGCCGATACTTAGGTCATGTGTTGAGTAGCCACCAATCGCAATGGTTGAGAAACTGTGGGCAACGGCATCGAATACTTCCATGCCTGCACTCCAATAAGCGAGAGCGCACAACACGGTTAATCCTAGGTAGATATACCATAGCGCTTTTGCTGTTTCGGTAATTCTAGGAGTGAGTTTGCTGTCTTTCACAGGGCCGGGTGCCTCTGCACGGTAGAGCTGCATACCACCGATGCCGAGCATTGGCAGTACAGCGACGGCTAGAACGATCAAACCCATACCGCCAAACCATTGTAACTGTTGGCGATACCATAAGATTGATTTTGGTAGTGAGTCGAGGCCTGTAATAACGGTTGCCCCTGTCGTCGTTAATCCAGAAAGCGACTCAAAATACGCATCTGTGTAGGAGAGATCAGGCATATCAGACAGATATAGTGGGATGGACCCACTAAAGCTAAGAACGACCCAGAACATCACAGTAATTAAGAAACCATCGTGAACACGTAATTCTTTTCTGTGTTGCCGACAGGGTAGCCAGACTAGAAAACCTAAGCCAAGTGTGATGGCAAATGCGTCCAAGAAGGCATGGAGTTGCCCATCGATGTAGTAGAGTGAGACGGCAATGGGGGGCAGCATCGTGACACTGAATAGCATCAACAAAATCCCCAGCATTCGGCCAATAGTTAAAATTTGCATTAGAAGATCTCGATCACTCTAGAAAAACGTTAGGCCGACCTGGAAGAGTTTCTCAACTTCCCTGATCCTTCCTTTATCGATCAAGAACAAGATGACGTGGTCATCAGGTTCGATACGGATATGGTCATGCGCGATCAATACTTCTTTTTTACGCACAATCGCTCCGATCGTTGTGCCAGGCGGCAGATTGATTTCATCGAGTCGTTTCCCGACTACTTTCGAAGAGCGATGGTCTCCATGCGCAATCGCTTCGATTGCCTCTGCTGCACCGCGACGCAGAGAGTGAACATTGACTACGTCTCCGCGACGAATGTGCGTTAACAGACTGCCAATCGTTGTTTGTTGTGGGGATACAGCAATGTCGATTTCTCCACCTTGAATCAGATCCACATAGTTTGGATTGCTGATTAGCGTAATGACTTTGCGTGCACCAATTCGTTTTGCCAGCATCGATGCCATGATATTCGCTTCGTCATCGTTAGTGACTGCGATAAACACGTCTGTATTCTCGATGTTCTCATCGATAAGCATGTCTTTGTCGGCGCAGTTCCCATTTAGTACAGTGGAACGTTCTAGATGTTCGGAGAGTGATTTACAACGCGAGGCCGACGATTCGATGATTTTCACGCGGTAGCGGCGCTCTAATTTTTCTGCCAAGCGCTGACCAATATTGCCACCCCCTGCAATCATCACGCGTTTGTAGCTTTTTTCTAAAGGTTGGAGCTCACTCATTACCGCTCGAATATGATCACGTGCAGCAATGAAAAACACTTCGTCTCCTTCATTGATAACGGTGTTACCGCTTGGGATGATTGGTTTTCCATCTCTAAATATGGCCGCAACTCGCGTGTCGATATTAGGCATATGCTGCCGAATTGCCGCAAGTTCATGACCGATCAATGGGCCACCTTCACAGGCACGAATAGCAACCAGACTAACTTCGCCTTCAGCAAAATCTAGCGCTTGAAGAGCGCCTGGATACTCGAGCAAGCGTTTTATATGTTTCGTGACAACTTGTTCGGGACTGATCAGTACATCGACCGGTACGGCATCGTTTCGGAACAAAGATTTTTGCTTGAGGTATGCATTTGCTCTTACACGACTTATCTTTGTGGGCGTCTTGAATAAGGAGTACGCGATTTGGCATGCCAGCATGTTGACTTCGTCACTGTTGGTGACGGCGATGAGCATGTCGGCGTCTTCAGCGCCAGCTTGCTCGAGTACTTCTGGGTAAGAGCCCAAGCCCTCAATTGTTCTAATATCAATACGGTCGCTTAATTCAGATAAACGTTGATTGTCAGGGTCAATCACGGTGATATCGTTGGCTTCAATCGCAAGGTTTTCAGCAAGCGTTCCGCCTACTTGTCCTGCGCCCACAATAATGATTTTCATAAACAGTGCATGCCTAAATTGCGTATGCTGCGTGTAAAACGCCGTTACTTAGTATCTTTTGTTAACAAAGCGTAGAAGAACCCATCGTGTCCTTGCTCTGAGGGAAATAGCTGTTTGCCATATCCAGTGTCTTCTCCCCAATCGCTTTCAATGGGAAGTAAGGTCGTACTCGGTTCTGAAGCTAAAAAGCGTTCTATGATGCGTGCATTTTCCTGCGGGAAAATTGAGCATGTTGCATAGACCAGCTTGCCACCAGGTTTGAGCGTTTTCCAAAGACTTGTTAGTAAGTGTAGCTGCAGTTCTGCGAGTTTCTTGAGGTCTGATGGATCTCTCAGTAATTTAATGTCAGGGTGCCTACGAATCACACCTGTTGCACTACATGGCGCATCGAGAAGAATACGATCGAAGGGTTGATTATCATACCAACGCGTTAAATCTTCAGCAGAACTTGCAATCGTGTTGGCCTTCAATCCCAAGCGAGCAAGATTTTCTTCGACTCGCACTAAGCGTTTCGCATCTTGGTCTAAGGCAGTGACGTCTAATGACGGTTCAGCTTCGAGCATGGCGCATGTTTTTCCGCCGGGAGCAGAGCATGCATCGAGAACGCGTAAGTTTGGCGCTAAGTCTAATAGCTTTGTTGAAAGCTGTGCAGCCTCGTCTTGAACACTCACTAAACCTTCATCAAATCCAGGCAGTTTGTCGACGTCTTGCGCTTCTTCCAAAAGAATGCCTTTTTCTGAAAAGCTAGTTTCTGTAGCCAGAATTTGATTGGTGTGCAGCGTTTTTAGGTAGTCTTCTCGACTTACTTTGCTTGTATTGACGCGCAAAAACATAGGAGGGTGAGCATTGGATGCGCGCATTGTATCCATGGCTTGATTAGGCCAATTGTTTTCGATTTTTGCTGAAAACCAGTCTGGGAAACTAGCCTTAATATCATCATCTGAGATTTCAGGTTTTGGGTCGCGAGAAATGCTTCGTAAAACCGCATTGATCAAACCGCGCGTTTTCAAGAGCTTCAGTTCTTTGGCTGCTTCGACTGTTTCATGTATGGCTGCGTGGTCTGGAATGCGAGTAAACAATAACTGATACGCGCCTATTACTAGCAGCGTGCGAGTTTCTTCATCTCTTCTCGACAAAGGGCGTTGTAAATAGGTGTTCACAAGATCATCAAGATAAAAAAACCAACGGCAACTGCCAAACACGAGCTCTTGAAGTAATGCTCTATCAACCGGCCGCGCCTCGCGGGAGACTTTTGGCAAAGCGGTATTCAGAGAGCGTTTTTGAATACGCACCTCATCGATTGCTTTGGCTGCAAGAAAACGCACGTTCATATAAAAGTATCCGGGCGAGTTAGTTGAGAGTCGTTCCAACTTCTAAAATGGCTTTGCCGCCATTAAAAAAGTCAGCAGCTGAAACAGCTTTGCTACCAGCTAACTGTAGTTGAGTGATTAGAAGTGCTCCATTGCCGCATTGCACGAGCACGCCATTTTTTGACTTCTCAACGATCTCGCCAACAGGCGCGTTTGACTGAGAGTCCAAAGCTTTTGCGCTTAACACACGAATACGTTGGCCGTCTTGTTCTGCGTAGGAGACAGGCCAAGGGTTGAATGCACGTACACTTCTCTCGATTTCTAAAGAGGATAAGGACCAGTCAATACGAGCTTCGGCCTTACTTAATTTATGTGCATAGTTAGCTAGTGCGTCATCTTGCTTTTCTGGAATGAGATCTTCTGGTTCGTTTAGATAGCGTAAAATAGACTTCGCACCCATCGCCGCAAGTTCATCATGAAGCTCTCCACCGGTGACAGTGTCAGAGATATCGCAGCGCTCTTTGAGCAACATATCGCCGGTATCTAAACCTACATCCATCTGCATGATAGTGATGCCAGTTTCTGAATCACCTGCTTGGATTGCGCGTTGAATAGGCGCGGCTCCGCGCCAACGGGGTAGCAGCGATGCATGAATATTAATGCAACCGAGCTTTGGCGTATCGAGAACCTCTTTTGGCAAGATTAAGCCGTAAGCCGCGACGATCATTAAATCAGCGTCAAGCTCTGCTAATTCCTGACGTGCTTCTAACTCTTTAAAATTAAGAGGTTGAAAGACCTTTATATCGTGTTCGAGTGCTGTTTTTTTTACTGGGCTTGGCATTAATTTCTTGCCTCGCCCCGCAGGTCTATCGGGTTGCGTATAAACCGCAATAATATTGTGACCTGCATTTATAAGAGCGGCGAGACTGCTAGCCGCAAAATCGGGCGTGCCCGCAAAGATAATTTTCAATGGTGTTCTCGGCTTGTTCGATTTACGAGGCAGAGGCTTGCGCTTTCTGCTGCTTTTCTAGCTTTTTCTTGATGCGCGTGCGTTTAAGTTTGCTTAAGTAATCAATGAATAGCTTGCCATTCAAATGATCCATTTCATGTTGGATGCAAACCGCAAGTAAGCCAGTTGCTTCGAGTTCGAAAGCTTCGCCCTCACGATTTAAAGCCTTGATTAGCACATGCTCGATGCGCTCCACATCTTCATAATATCCTGGCACAGACAAACAGCCTTCCTGCATTTTTTCAGGGTCACCCTCTAATACGGTGACTTCAGGATTAATAAAAACATGTGGCTCAGATTTATCTTCAGAAAGATCCATCACGATAAGCTGAATGTGTTGATCGACCTGAGTCGCCGCTAAGCCAATTCCTGGTGCGTCGTACATTGTTTCAAACATATCGTCGATCAGAGTTTGAATCTCTGGAGTCACTTGTTCAACCGGCGCCGCGATCTTGCGTAATCGAGGGTCCGGATATTCTAATATTTCGAGTAATGCCATAGGTTTATGTATGCTTCTTAAAGATGAATGCTCAAATTGTGGTGTATATCACGAATACGCTGCTAGTATTATCTAATAGAAAGCTAATTTAGTACAAATTGCTCAAGCCTCATCTATAGTTTTTTAATGAAGTAGAGCGAAGTAACTGTATTGGCAGTGAAATAGTGTGCGAGTAGAAACGCGTGCTCTACGTATTTGTGAATGATAATAGTTATAGGCAAATCATGATTTCTAAGTTTTTTGTTCGCTGTGCAGCGGTTTTCTTTTTAAGTTTCCAGCTTGCGGCGGCGCCAGAGTTTACGGAAGACTATCCAGAACGCTATACCGTTGTGAAGGGTGATACCCTTTGGGATATATCAGAACGATTCTTGAAGTCTCCGTGGTTATGGCCTGAGGTATGGCATGCGAATCCTCAGGTAGCGAATCCACATCTTATTTATCCTGGCGATGTGATTGGCTTGATTTATATCGATGGTCAGCCGCGCATAACTACTTTGAAAGAAGGTCCTAATAATGGGGTTAAAAAATTAAGCCCTCAGGTTCGTTCGACGCCAATTGAAACGGCTATCCCTACTATTCCGCTTGATGCGATAGCGAGCTTTCTTTCGACAAATCGTATTGTGACAGCGGAAGAGCTAGAAGCGGCGCCATATATCTTGTCAGGTAAAGAAGACCACTTAATTACTGGCGCCGGTGACCAAGTGTTTGCGCGTGGTGATGTGAAAGGTGAAAACTCAGTTGGTGTTTTTCGTAAGAGTGAGCAATATGTTGACCCAGACTCTAAAGAATTTTTGGGTTTAGAGGCGAAGTCAATTGCGACGGCAGAAGTGGATGCGGTGCAAGGTGAAGTAATTACTTTGACCGTTCAGCGCTCAAGCGAAGAGTTACGTATTGGTGATCGCGTATTGCCGACGGATGATCGCGTGATCAATTCTACATTTACTCCGAGCAAGCCAGATGGTGATATTCGTGGCAAGATGATTGCTGTTGAATCTGGCGTGGGCAACATCGGTCAGTATAACGTTGTTGTAGTAAACCGTGGCGCAAGAGAAGGCATCAAAGAGGGCAACGTACTCGCTGTGTATAAGTCTGGCGGTATAGTACGAGACCCTTACACTCAAGAACGCATTGAACTGCCTTCAGAACGAGCGGGTTTGATGATGATTTTCAGAGTCTTTGATAAGCTTAGTTACGGCTTGATACTACGCGCAAATCGTCCATTGAAAATTATGGATGAAGTTCGTACTCCGTAAGATAGTATCTGGAAATACAATAACTGATGAAGCCACCTCTTAGGTGGCTTTTTTGATCAAGGATGATCGAAAAAATGTCTATCTCTTCTGAGGCACGCTTGTGTCTCGCACTCTCTCAAATTCAAGGCTTTGGCCTGAAGCAATTTCATTTGCTGCGTGAGCAGTATGGCAATCCTTCATCATGGCGAAAGTTAAGCTTCGATGCGTTGAACCAATGTATCAGTAAGCCCAAGGTTTCTAGCGCAGTGCTAGATTGTCTCGCTCAGGCTGACCATTCTTTAAATCATGTTAGTGATTGGTTGAAGCAAGACGGTTGTTCCGTTGTTTGCTATTTCGATAGTCCTTACCCTGAAGTATTGCGCCAGATACACTTAGCGCCTGCATTACTCTATTTAAAAGGAAATATAGGCTTACTAAATCATCAAAATATTGCGGTGGTCGGTTCACGGAAGCCTAGTCTGCAGTATGCAGACATTGCACAAGAATATGCGTTTCATTTGGCTAAATCAGGCATGTCGATCGTCAGTGGTTTGGCTCTCGGCGTAGATACAAAAGCACATCTTGGGGCGCTTGCGGCGCAAGGGAATACGATTGCTGTACTAGCGACAGGAATAGATCGTTGCTACCCCGCTAAAAATAAAGATTTATATGAGTTGATTGCCCAGGAGGGATTGCTTGTTTCAGAAATGCCACTGGGTAGTGCGCCTCTTCGTCATAACTTTCCCAGGCGAAATCGTATTGTGTCCGGCTTATCACGCGCGGTCTTAGTTGTCGAAGCGGGCATAAAAAGCGGTTCGTTGATCACTGCGCGTTATGCGATTGAGCAGAACAGAGATGTTTATGCTGTACCGGGCTCTCCTAAGTCACTAAATAGCCAAGGCTGTAATTATTTGATTAGAGAAGGTGCGCGATTAGTTGGATCTATTGAAGACCTGATCATTGACTTACATAAAGACTTGAACGTGAGTGGCCTTACATTAAAAGGGGTTGCGGATTCGGCCCACGATGAGGCGCAAAATGTGAGCGATGCAGCGCAATTGGTTCTCAGTGCAGTAGGGAGTGATACGATCAGCTTTGATGATTTATTTGAGCGTTTAGAGATGAGTTTTGAACACTTATCCGAGCACTTATTAGAGCTAGAGTTAGCTGGGCTGATCAGTTCCGTTTCTGGTGGTTATCAGCTAGGTTCTTAAGTAGAATGCCCCTCGTTTTTAGATCGACTGTTTCGTTCATGCAACAGCATTAATGATTGATATTTAAAGAGGGATCCTCATGCAAAGAGCATTTGATTGGAAAGCTAGTCTAGCCGCCGAGGTCATGCAATTGGGAGGCGTTGTGGCTTATCCTACCGAGGCTGTTTGGGGCTTAGGTACTGATCCATATCAAGAACGAGCTGTTAAAAGGATTCTTACATTAAAGCAGCGACCACAAGAGAAAGGCTTAATTCTAATTTCAGGCCAAGCAGAGCATTTTCTTCCGTATCTTGAAGGCTTGCCAGAAGAGTTAGTTCGACCTTTCTTTACACAGCAAGACCGACCAACGACTTGGCTCGTGCCAGATATCCATAATCGGGTTCCACCATGGGTGAAAGGCGAACATTCATCAGTAGCAATGCGGTTAACAACGCACCCTCCATGTGTTGCCTTATCGAAACATTTTGGCGGGGTAGTTGTGTCAACTTCAGCTAATCCAGCAAGCAAACCTTCCGCGATGAGTTTAAGTGAGGTTCACAATTACTTTCGCGGTCGTCTAGAGTTTTGTTATCAAGCGTCACTTGGTGGTGGACAAAGTGCTTCTCAGATCAAGGATCTTGAGTCAGGAAAGGTGTTGCGCGTATGAATATGTTAGAGCAAGTAAAAGCGTATCTATTGGATTTACAAGATCGCATTTGTGCCGACCTTGAGAGAGCGGATGGCCAAGCACGTTTCGTTGAAGATGCATGGACACGTGAAGGTCGCCTCGGGGGCGGTGGTCGAACGCGAGTAATGAATGATGGCGCTGTTATTGAGAAAGGTGGTGTGAACTTTTCTCATGTACAGGGTGATCAGCTGCCTCCCGCGGCAACGGCCTCACGACCCGAACTAGCAGGTTGTTCTTACCACGCAATGGGTGTCTCGTTAGTGATTCACCCTCACAACCCTTATATTCCCACCTCTCACGCGAATGTTCGGTTCTTTATTGCGGAGAAGGAAGGGGCAGAACCTATTTGGTGGTTTGGTGGTGGCTATGATCTGACGCCGTACTATCCATTCGAAGAAGATTGCATCCATTGGCACGAAACCGCAAAGGCAGCTGCTGACCCTTTTGGCGAAAACGTATACGACGAACATAAGCGCTGGTGTGATGAGTATTTTTATTTAAAACATCGTGAGGAAACACGCGGTGTTGGCGGTTTATTTTTCGATGATTTGAACGAATGGGGCTTTGAGCGTTCTTTTGCTTATATGCAAGCGGTAGGTGATAGCTACACAAAAGCTTATGTCCCAATTATTGAGAAACGAAAAGACCATGAATATGGTGAGCGCCAACGTGACTTTCAATTATATCGCCGCGGTCGCTATGTTGAGTTCAATTTAGTGTTTGATCGTGGGACATTGTTTGGTTTGCAGTCGGGCGGACGAACAGAATCAATTTTGATGTCACTACCTCCGCTTGTTAAGTGGGGATACAACTGGCAAGCAGAAGAGGGCTCAGAAGAAGCGCGACTTAATGCATTTTTATCGCCACGAGATTGGTTGAAGGGGTAGTACAAATATGGATCGTTATGCGGTGATTGGAAATCCAATTGAACACAGTAAATCCCCATTTATTCATGCCCAGTTTGCGAATAAAACTGGCGAACAGCTTGTATATGAGCGAATCTTGGGCCGTATCGATGCTTTTGAGGAAGACGTAAAAGACTTCTTTTCAGACGCTAATAACAAAGGTTTAAACGTAACTGTTCCATTCAAAGAAAAAGCCTTTGCAATGTGTGACGTTCTCAGTCCTCGGGCTCAAATTGCCGAAGCGGTAAATACGCTCTACATGAAAGATGGCAAACTTTATGGCGACAATACCGATGGGTGCGGGCTAGTACGAGATATTCAAGAGAATTTTCAGGTCTCGTTGGCAGGAAAGCGCGTCTTACTGATTGGTGCAGGGGGGGCATCTAAGGGTGTTTTACTCCCGATTCTTGAGGCAGCTCCAAGTCAGTTGGTAGTTAGCAACAGAACTTTTTCTAAAGCTGAACAGCTTGTCGGCCGATACAAACAAAGACCTGAAATTGTTGCATGCGGTGCAGAGTTAACAGCAGAGAGTTTTGACGATTTATCGAGTGCATTTGATCTGGTGATCAATGGAACTTCTGCTAGCCTTTCAGGAGAGCTTCCGAAAATTTCTTCTGAGATCTTTTCAAGCGAAACGCATGTTTACGACATGATGTACGGGGACCAAGAGACGGTCTTCAATTGTTGGGCCAAAGACAGCGGCGCAACAATGACCATGGATGGTTTAGGTATGCTTGTAGAACAGGCGGCGGAAGCATTTCGTGTGTGGCGAAATGTTCAACCTAATACCGCGCATTGTATTGCAGCACTACGATAACGATCGGCATAAAACGAAAGCAGGTAAAGTATGGATTTAGCGACCCTGATAGGGATGCTAGCTGGTGCGGCAGTTATTATCGGCGCAATTTTGCTGAACTCCAGCATTTTGGATTTCGTCAATATCCCAGGTCTAGGGATAGTGATTGTTGGCACACTGTTTATCACCTTGATCAAGTTCCGTTTAAGTACGATTGGCGATGCTTTTAAGCTCGCATTTTCGACTGTCTTTATGGATAAAACGGAAAACCCAGTAGTCTTGATTGGGCAGGTGCGCGAATTAGCAACTGTTGTTCGTAAAGAGGGCATTCTCGGTCTTGAAAACGTAGAGATCGAAGATGAATTCTTGAAGAAAGGTATAAGCCTTTGTATTGACGGTCACCCACCAGAGTTTATCGAAGAGATTCTGATTCAAGATCTGAGTCAGCGTACTGAGCGTTACGAGACGGCTGAAAAAGTATTTAAAGGAATGGCGGAAACTGCGCCAGGAATGGGGATGCTTGGAACGCTAGTGGGTCTCGTTCAGATGTTGAATGCGATGTCTGACCCGTCTTCTGTTGGTCCTGCGATGGCTGTGGCCTTGTTAACAACCTTCTATGGGGCATTTATTGCACAGTTGATTGCTATTCCATGCGCCGAAAAATTAGGCATGAAAGCGACCGAAGAAGAGCGCAATATGTTGCTCGTCGTCACGAGCGTACAAAACATTTTGAAAGGCCAGAATCCGAAAGTGATTGCAGAGGTCTTATCTTCGTTCTTGTCTCAAAAGCAGCGTGAAGCTGTGTCTGAGGAAGAGTAAGCTCGAGCAATGGCTGCGCTACCTCAGAAAAAGAAAAAGCAAGAGAGCTCTGGGGGTTGGATAGTCACCTTTGCCGATCTCATGTCATTGCTGCTCACCTTTTTTATCTTGCTGCTCAGTTTTTCCAAAATGGATCTTCATAAGTATGAAATGATGGCGCAATCGATGGCTGAATCGTTTGGTGTGTCGTTCCTTGATGGTTCGGGTAAAGCCGGGGGCGAGATTATCTTTGCTGAAGAGCCGCCGATTTCACCTCCAGTGGAGGAATTAAACCAAATAGAACAAGATTTTGAAGAATTCGAAGAAGAGTCAGGTACGGAAGAGCTTGAGATGCTGGATCGCTCTGAAGGAGACTCTGAGGTTGTCAGTATTGACCCCAATATTGAACAACTCACAGAAACACTTGTTGAAGAACTTGAAACAGAAATTGTTTCGAATGCTCTGAACGTTAGCTTTGATTCTGAAAAGGTGGTTGTTCGGTTCTCTGAAGAAGCGACGTTTACCTCGGGTAGTGAAGAAATCAAAGACGATATGTTTCCGATTCTCGAGAAAATTGAGAATGTTTTGGCCGCTTGCCAAGGGCAGATTCTGGTTTCTGGTTATACCGACGACTTACCTGTGACATCAAATCGCTTCCGTTCAAACTGGGATCTGTCAGCTGGGCGTGCAGTGAGTGTTGTACATCAGCTTATATTTAATAATAAAATTGACGCTAACAGAGTGATTGCGGCGGGTCGTGCCGAAACGAACCCTCTAGTACCTAATGATTCACCTGAAAACCGTGCGAAGAATCGCCGTGTCGAAATTAGTATTTATGATCCAGAGTGCCAGTCGTTAGGTATCGACTTCTAGCTTTGGATATAGCAGTAGTTTTAGGAGAAAGTTATGAGTGGTGGTCCAAGCCAACCAAAAGTTGAAGGCGAGCAGTGGGACGATGAGCGTATCAAAGGGTTTCTTGCCTTAGAGCCTAGAGATGAAATGAACGCAGACTATCATGTATTGAAAGAAGCATATCAGTATATGACGCCAGAATTTTTTGCGCGCTTTGTTCCGTTTTTTGTGGAAGCAGGCCGTGATATCAATGCTAAGAATCCAGAGCAAAAATCACTACTTCAGCGCATCCAGAGCTATGGTAAGGCTGCACCATATAAAGCAGTCCTAGAAGCAAATGGAGCCGTGTACTAAGCGCCTCCCCGTGAAGTTAAAAAGCGACCAATTGGTCGCTTTTTTTATATGAGTTTCTGTGACTTTAAGTCGTCTAGGTGTTTGTTTTTGAGATTGACGTAGTTATTAGCGCTGTAGGTAAAAAACTTGCGCTCTTTTTCTGAAATTTCGCGTACCTTTTTGGCGGGGCTTCCTCGATAGACAAACCCAGATTCAAGCGTCTTTCTTGGTGCAACGATGCTTCCAGCGGCCACCACAACATCATCTTCGACAGTTGCGCCGTCCATAATAATGGCCCCCATACCAACGAGTACTCGATCGCCTATGGTGCAGCCATGTAAAAGCGCTTTGTGACCGATAGTCACATCCTCTCCGATAGTTAAGGGGTAGCCACCTGGATTGAATGGGCCGGCATGTGTGATATGTAATACAGAGCCATCTTGCACACTGGTTCGAGCGCCTATTCGAATACGATGCATATCTCCTCTAATCACAGCCATAGGCCATACCGAGCAATCATCACCGAGGTGAACATCTCCAAGTACAAGTGCACTAGGGTCGACAAATACATCATTGCCAAGCTTGGGGGAGTGTTCTACATAACTACGGACTGATTTCATGGCTTTCTTCTATACTTTGTGAATTGTTACAGAGAAGATTGTTGCGATTATGTTTCAATTGCTCTTCTCATCATTCCGTCAATATTGTTCTAGGCCGACCTGAATGTCTACAGCCCTTTTGCAGGAACAACAGCTTCCAGCTTTTGAAACGTATTCCGTTTCAGATTTCCGCCCCGCATTAGAAGCGTTAATGTCACAATTCAATAATCTGCTTGAGAAAGTATGTGCTCAACAAGAATCTAGTTGGGATGAAACGGTCGCTCCGCTCAGTGATTTGAGTCGCAAGATTGATCACGTTTGGTCGATCGCTTCGCATCTAAAAGCGGTCGCCGATAGCGAAGAATTGCGTGCGGTTTATAAAACGCTGTCAGAGGAATTGAGTGCTTTTTATTCCGCTGTTGCCCAGAACAAAGAATTGTACTCTCGTTATCTTGCTGTCTCAGAACAAAGTGGTCTTAATGCCTCTCAGAAAAAAGTCTTAGAAAATAAGTTGCGTAGCTTTCGCTTGAGTGGTGTTGCATTAGAAGATGATGCCAAAGCTGAATTCAAAGCACTTAATCAGAAACTTGTAGGCCTTAGTAATCGTTTTTCTGAAAATGTACTCGATTCATCGCAAGCGTGGTCATTACATATCGTTGATGCAGAGCGATTAGCAGGTGTGCCTTCATCAGTCATTTCTCGTTTAGAAGAAAGAGCTAGAGATAAGGGCTATGAAACTGGTTACCTCTTGGGTTTGGATCTCACTCTTTATTTGCCCGTGATGCAGTA
>NZ_LWGF01001243.1:0-972 GCF_001635355.1 Oleiphilus sp. HI0125 | reverse complement strand
TACACGCAGTGAGGCAATGATTTCTGCTGTCGCATGCTGTTTATCTTGGTTTAAGTCTGATTCGGAAACTTGCCTTATTAATTTCTTAGTTGCGATGCTTGCCTTAGGGCCGTTGCTGATAATCTGTCGGAGCACCTTGTCGACCGCGTCATCAAGTTGACCTTGCTTTACGACTTCATGCACCAAGCCCCATTTTTCAGCTTGCTGAGCATCAAATAACTCGGCGGTAAGAAATAGGCGACGGCATCGTCTTGCTCCCATCGCTTTGAGGACATACGGGCTAATTGTTGCAGGGCTTAAACCTAGTTTTACTTCGCTCAAGCAAAACTTAGCATTATCAGACGCGATGGCAATGTCACAGCAACTAATCAGGCCAAGAGCACCACCGAACGCGGCGCCTTGAATTTTAACGATGGTTGGGACGGACAAGGTGTTAAGCGTGTCCATCACCAATGCGAGTTGCTTGGCGTCTTCAAGATTCTGCTGGTAATCCAGTGAGGCCATGCGTTTCATCCATGACAGGTCAGCGCCAGCACTAAAGCTCTTTCCTGTTGCACTCAGGCAGAGTACTCGCACAGAAGGGTTTTGCTCAACTTCGGCAAGCTTAGCAAGTAAAGAAGCAATTGTTTCATCGCCAAAAGCATTATGCTTATCCGGACGATTAAGTACGAGACGCGCCGTATGGTTCTCTATTTTCAAGATTACAGATTGCTCTGACATTGTAGTACTCTAATGCTCGTAAAAACTTACATTCGGAAGACGCCAAATTGCGTGTCTTGAATGTCGTTATTCATGCTTGCCGATATTGCCATGGCAAGGACCTCACGCGTTTGCGCGGGTTCAATAATGCCATCATCCCATAACCTAGCTGTTGCGTAATAGGGGTGAGATTGCCTTTCAAATTGATCAATAATAGGTTGTTTCAGTTTCGCCTCATCATTGTCAGACCAAGGTTCTCCGCGCTTTGCCATG
>NZ_LWGF01001242.1:0-1213 GCF_001635355.1 Oleiphilus sp. HI0125 | reverse complement strand
AACACTTGGGCTTCCACTTGTATCAAAGAAGCGAAATTTCGCCTCAAGAGGAAGACCTGCTAAGGCAAGCATTCTGCCGAGTTGACCAGCGCCAAGAACTCCAATAGATTTCATGATTACCCTCGCGGATCTGATTGAGCGAGTACACTTTCGGTTTGTTGCGTTCTAAATGCAACAAGCTTCTCTTTAACGGCTTGGTCGTTCAGAGCGATGATTTGCCCCGCTAGCAATCCTGCGTTCTTGGCGCCCGGTGTGCCGATGGCAAGTGTCCCGACGGCAATGCCGCCTGGCATTTGAGCGATTGATAGTAGTGAGTCAATGCCATTCAATGCCTTTGATTGAACTGGAACGCCTAAAACTGGGAGTTCAGTTTTTGATGCCACCATACCAGGTAGATGGGCTGCACCACCTGCGCCAGCAATAATGACTTGAATACCACGCTCGGCAGCAGAAGATGCGTAATCAAACAACAGGTCGGGTGTTCTGTGTGCAGACACAACCTGTGTTTCATAGCTCACGCCAAGAGTGTCGAGCATGTTCGCTGCATGCTCCATAGTGGGCCAATCTGATGTTGAGCCCATAATAATACCTACTTTCGCTTGCATGGTTTGACTCCTTAAAAACCGCTGCATTTCAGCTGATGGGGTGGGGTGCTCATCTTATTCATCGAATGAATACCATGCAAATGCTATTTAGAAATACCGATCATCACGATAGAATTTATCCCTAGGACAAGAGTGATAATAAAGAGGTTGTTTATGGATGGGTTAAGGCCTGAGCGCGATGAGTTAGATAGGTTTCAAGAGCGCTCTTCTGGCGTGACTGCTTCGAAAAAGTCAAAGCCAAAGAAAGCTGTCGAAAATGATAAGTCGCAAAAACAAGCTGGGAATTCAGGGCTTCCATTATTTATAGGGTGCTTTGCTCTAACTTTGGTGCTTTTTGCGTTTTTGGGTTGGGCATATTTAGAGCAGAAAAGAACGGTCGATGCGCTGAATAAAGATTTGTCGGAAGCGCTGGCATTCATTAACCAAAGTAAGCTTTCTATGGCGCGATTGGAAGGTGAGCTTAATGAAGCGGGAGCGGAAATTGAGCAAGCTGGTAGTAGTGCAACTAAACAACTTAAATTTTTAGATTCTGAAATGCGTAAGCTTTGGGGCGTTGCAGGAGATAAAAATCGCAAAGCAATTGCTGAAAATAAAGATAGAGTTGATAG
>NZ_LWGF01001241.1:0-1318 GCF_001635355.1 Oleiphilus sp. HI0125 | reverse complement strand
ATACGGACTCGGTGGCTATAGTGGCTTGCACCATCAGAAAAAAACGTCATCGACGACCGTTTGGTCACAACGCCCATACAAGAGCTCCTTATAAATAGAACGCATCGAAAATTCGATACATAGAATACAAAACTGCCAGAATTATACACACTTATCAAAGCGCGTCATAATTCAACACACGTTATAACAAAAAAGGCCGTTAGCGTTTGCCAACAGCCTTATAGCTACTTAGATAGACTTAGTGGATATCGCGCCAGTACTCTTTATTCAAGAAGTAGACGAACACAAAGAAGAACGCCAAGAAGACAAGAACGTATAATCCTATACGCTCACTTTCTATCCGTGACGGCTCACCGACATACTCAAGGTAATTTACCAAATCATAGATGGCTTCGTCATACTCAGCTGGCGTCATAGAACCTTCCGACTTATATTCTTGACAGCCACTACTCTTAACGATGTTACCTGAAAGAGGATCAACTTCAGTATCAATACCCATAAGTGGCGGCTCAGCACACATACCCTGCAGGTCTGCTAGAACATGTGGCATACCGACATCTTTGAATACGACATTATTTACCCCATATGGACGCGAAGGATCTGCATAAAAACCACGCAAGTAACTATACAACCAATCTGGCCCCCGTAACCGCGCCACCAACGTCAAGTCAGGCGGTGGATTGCCAAACCAAGCTTTCGCTTGATCTTTATCCATAGAGGTAGTCATCAATTGACCGATCTTAGCGTCGCCCTCAAGTAGATTTTCTTCAAAAATCTCTTTTGGGATACCTAAGTCATTTGCAGAACGTTCATAGCGCGAGTACTCAAGCGAGTGGCATCCAAAACAGTAATTAGTAAACAACGCCATCCCACGCTGCATAGACTCTTGATCACGAATATCAGTATCAATATCATCAACAGGAGCCGCCGGTCCAACAGCTGCCAATACACTGTTCACACTAATTGTGAAAAATAACGTAGCAACGAGCTTAATCATTTCATTGTCACCCTTTCTGGTACAGGCTTAGTTTTCTCAATACTTGTATACCAAGGCATAAGAATGAAATAAGCGAAGTAAATAACAGTCAAGACCTGAGCAAGCAAAGTTCTACCTGGAGTTGCTACCACAACACCCAAGTAACCAAGAATGCAGAACGAAATGATAAACAACACAAGAGCAATTTTACTTAAGTTGCCTTTATAACGCATTGAACGCACCGGGCTACGATCTAACCATGGCAATACGAACAGAATTGCTATTGCCGCACCCATCGCCACAACACCCAAGAACGCATCCGGAACAGCACGCAAGATTGCA
>NZ_LWGF01001240.1:0-866 GCF_001635355.1 Oleiphilus sp. HI0125 | reverse complement strand
GCAACAAGCCAATTTGGTTAAAACCATCGATCAGGTTGTACTGAACAGCTGGGGTGAAGTATCTGCCGTGCGTTATGAGGTAGGTGAGACTTTACTGCAGAACTTACAAGCTTATTTGTTGCTGTGTGCAGAGCAAGCAGGTGGGCCATTCGAATTGATCGTGCGCTGTTTTAGTTCGTTCAGAGCGAGAGCCATTGAAGACCGAGTGAAAGCATTATTTTATGAGGCTCGCTCTGTATTATTTGGCCCAGATCATCAAGTCCGTTCAGTTAGGTATATTATTGGTTTGGGCAAATCCTTCTATTTGATTCATGCAGCGAACAAGCAATTTCGTTTTGAGCTGTTCGAAACTCAAGATGTACTCTTTGAACGTTTAAGGCGTGTTGAAGGCAGTTACTTGCCGATTAGGTTCGATAGCTATGCCCTTGAACACGAAACCGTTCTGAAAACAGCGCTCGCGATGAACGAGCCAGATTTAATTCAAGTCTTTTATGTCTATCAAGAGAACGAAATTGATCTGTATGTATTAGACGAGTTTGGGGGCTTGTTAAAGGGGAGCCTTCCACGCCAAGACGAGTCGATCATGCAGTCAGCGGTGTTCTCTTTCTTAAGTACCGTGCTAGATCGCAGACAATTGAGTATGGCGCATCATCATCACGGTGTTATGCCAACGGTTGCGCTGTATGCAGTGTCCGAGTCACAAGGTGATATTCATACACGGCGCATAAAGCGGATTGATTTGCTAGAGGCAGAGCCCGTTCACGCCTTCGCTAATTATGCAGGAGACACCTTGCATTATGATTTCCATGCGCTTGGTAAAGACTTCTCTTATACCGAATATGGTGATCAACAATTCGCCGCATTAA
>NZ_LWGF01001239.1:0-600 GCF_001635355.1 Oleiphilus sp. HI0125 | reverse complement strand
TGGTGTAACGTCATTATTAGCTATGTCGATCGTGTGGCCTCGGTGAGAGGGCGTTTTGCTTGCGTTAAAGCTTAGCGATAACACGCTTTCTATCTCGTCATCTTCGCACAACTTACGAGCACCACTCGCAAGTTGTTCGTGAACGTCTTTGTAGCTTTTATTCAGTGTTTGCACCTTGCGTGCAGTGTCCATGAAATGGGCAGTTACATCGGCTTGATAACGCGTAAAGCGTTCTTCGGTTTCGTTGAGTTTTGCTTGGAGGCGAGCAATCTTTCGGCCATCGCCTTTAGTGCTTCGTTGCACGAGAACGCCGATAACTAATCCTAAGCTAAATAAACCTAACGCTGCGATAACTTGAATGCTCGTTTCTGTCACAAATAACCTGCTTGTTTCTTTAATTGACGTGATTGGATACTAAAACCCTTTGTCTTACATGACAACACTGCTCAGTATGCTTTCCAAGAATATGAGAAATATTGGCCTTTCTCTTTGCATCACGGCAGAATATGCGCCGTTTTTATTGTAGCTGCAATCCTTTGATTGTCTTTAATCCTTACGGTGAGTTGTTTTATGTCTTTAGCGTCTCTTTCTCCTATTCAG
>NZ_LWGF01001238.1:0-786 GCF_001635355.1 Oleiphilus sp. HI0125 | reverse complement strand
CAAAGGCAATTTCGATTCCGTTATCACTCGGACAGTTTGAAAGTTTTGAGCCGCTTTGCATAAATGCGGCAGAATCATAGGCGAGTCGAAATAAGGTGGCAGGTTTTGCTTGGTCACTCATGCATTGATACTCATTGGTACTGACTTAAAGTCTTTTATCACTGGGGGCTTAGTGTATAATACCCCCACTTTTTTTGCCTGATCTTTCTTGTGAGATCTTAATCAGTCGATATAATTACTGAAGGTCAGGTTGGCGAAATAATAGAAGAATAAAGCCGCAGTGAATGGCGAATTTATTAGAGTGAGCGCGCAAATTATGAATAAGTTGTTTAAGGGGTTGGTAGTTGCATTAGGTCTAAGCAGCTCTGCATTTGTTTCTGCTGAAGTTGTAGGCGATGTGCAAGCTGGTAAAGACAAGTCTGCGGTATGTGCTGCATGTCATGGTGCAGATGGTAATAGTGCGGCGGGTAACTTCCCTAAGTTAGCAGGTCAAGGCGAGAGATACTTGCTAAAGCAAATGTATGATCAAAAAGAAGGTCGTCGTGTGATTGTTGAAATGACGGGTCTTTTAGATGGTTTTAGTGACCAAGACATGGCAGATGTTGCAGCGTACTTTGCGGCGCAAACAACAACAGTTGGTCAAGCGGATCCAGAATTAGTTGAAGAAGGTCGCGCTCTTTACCGTGCCGGTAACCCAGCTACTAAAATGGCAGCATGTATCGCTTGTCACGGTCCTTCAGGTAAAGGTGTTGAGGCGGCAGGTTTCCCAGCGCTTAGCGGTCAGCA
>NZ_LWGF01001237.1:0-1600 GCF_001635355.1 Oleiphilus sp. HI0125 | reverse complement strand
GAAGGTCTCCACTGTCTCGATAGTACGAAACACCCAATCTCTCCCAAGCAATGCTGGGAGGAAACCGGTCAGGAATCCGGCAATCACCCAAAGAGGCAGCACCAAGCTTCCTCGATACAAATGGATAAGCTCCTCAAATAAACATAGATGATGGTATTCAGTGCGAAGGTGTTCTCGAGCAAAGGCGCGAACATGCGGATCGCAACTTGCGCTCAATATGCCGATGTAAATAAATACGGCCCCCATCTCACCAGCATGGCTGCTACGCAATTCCATTTTTAGTTCGTTTGGCATTGTCTGTGAGTAACTTACTTCGTTTTGCATATCGCCTCGCTCACTTATCCTCAAGAACGTGCGCGCTAAGGTGTCTTTCTAAAACAATTCTGGCGCATGCAATGATTACGGTTCAGGGCAAGACAAAGTTCACTCACAGGTCATAAGAATGAGCAACATCTCCTGTAAGTGGAGTGATTTATGAGTACTAGTGTCAGACTGACATGGTCTCGTTTTCTTGGCAATGCGACAAATGCTCAGTACAAAAAAACCGCTATTGGTCTCCCAATAGCGGTTTCTTACAATAAAAATTCTGACTTATCTTTTAGCTAACTGAGGCTTAGAAAGTCACACCAAACTGCAAGCCTGCACCGACTGTATTTGCATCTGTACTGCCTAAGGCAGCAAGTTCTAGCGTAACGCCCGCTGCACGCAAGCCAAAGCCAGCTGTTAGCAGCACATCTTCACTTTCAGCAATGTTATATCGAGCGCCTGCGCGAAGTTGAAAAATCTCTGCCAAATCATATTCTGCGCCAACACCCAAGTATTGCGTATCACCCTCACCGAATACTTCTTCTGTTTTGGTTAACTCAAGATCAGCGGCTAACTCGTAAGATGCTCCTTGGTAAGAAATACCAGCCAATACTTTTGGTTTTAGCTCAATATCGATTCCCTGCGGTGCAAAACCCGGACCCAAGTTAGTGTTGTCTCGACCCGGTTTGGTGGTGATCTCCATTGGCACAACGTTAATCACTGAGAGGCCAACCAATAATTGCTCGTCGTCATCTAAGAAACTCGCCACGCCTAGATCAAGGTTGAATTTCGATTCACTCACTTTGGTATCTTCAAGATCGTCAGATTCAAACTCATCAACGCTCGTTACAAAGTCATAAGCACGTAGATCGACCATTTTAGGTGACACGCCTAGCGCATAGTCGTGACCAAAAAACGTAAAGTTATGCGACATCGACAAACCAACTTGCGAGTATGCTGAACCAACGGCGCGCACGGTTGACTGTAACTGATCCGCGTCATTCGCTGTGTCATACAGAGCGTTAACATCATCGATGTCTGTAATCACGGTGTTACGCGCTAGGTCTTCTAGTTGATCAAGCGTGGTTTGATCGTTGTAATTGATTTTTGCTGCAATACGAGCAGAACCAGAGACAAACAAACCTGCGCCGAAACGCTGGCTAGGTATCAACGCTGACACACCCATGCCGAGATCGACACGCGCTTGTTCTTGATCAATTTTTTGAAGCTCGTTGTTCAGTGCACGCGTTCTATTCGCTAATTCTGTTTGAGCAGCGGCTAAGCCTGCACCACC
>NZ_LWGF01001236.1:0-868 GCF_001635355.1 Oleiphilus sp. HI0125 | reverse complement strand
AACGATTTCTTCCTCGAACCCGAGTCAAGATGAAAGCATCGTACAGGTCATCGAAATTTATCAGCCATGATCTTAAAAACTAGAAACTAACGACCAGGCGCCGAAGCAGATAAGAGTCATGCCAGCACTTTTTCTAAACCACTGACTATTTAAAATCGCAGATAACCGTTGGCCTGCTACCGAGACGCCTAGCATGCTAGGTAAGGTCCCTAAACCAAATGCAAGCATTGTCATTGCTGAGCCAGAGAGCGTTCCTTGGGTGCTCGCGTAAATCAGTCCAGAATATACCAATCCGCATGGTAGCCAGCCCCATACAGCGCCAAGCGCTATCGCTGCCCTATGAGACTGAGGCCGTAAAAATCGACTGCCAATCGGTCTAAGTTTTTGCCATAAAATGGCACCAAGCTTCTCAGTAAAAAGTAGAGCATTGAGCCATCCAGTTAGATATAAGCCCATTAGGATCAGCATGATCGCTGCCGCAATACGCAAAAGCATCAGTGCACCGAGATATTCAGAGAACCAAAATCCTAGCGCACCGACTAGTAAGCCAGCGAAGGTATATGAGCTTAATCGTCCGAGATTATAGCTATAAACATAATTATGCTGGGGGGTATTGAGCCCAAGCGCAGACGCGAGTCCACCGCACATCCCAAGGCAATGGCCTGAACCTAATAGTCCAAGCAAGAATGCACTTAGCAGGATGGTATATTCGATGGCTATACGTCCTTTTCTTGGTTGTGTTGAGGTGCCTTGCTTTGTTGTTTTGGCTTGTCGTCTGGACCAGGAATCATATGCTCATCATCATCAAACAAGATGCTATGGCCAGGGCCTTCAAGGTCATCATACTGTCCATTTTTAATTGCCCAGC
>NZ_LWGF01001235.1:0-1250 GCF_001635355.1 Oleiphilus sp. HI0125 | reverse complement strand
ACCGCCGCCACGAGCAACACATGTCAACGGATCTTCAGCAACGATAACTGGTAAGCCAGTCTCTTCGCTTAACAAACGATCAAGACCGCGAAGTAGTGAACCACCGCCAGTTAGTACGATTCCTCGTTCAGCAATGTCTGAAGCAAGCTCTGGTGGAGATTGCTCAAGCGCGCCTTTCACAGCTTGAACAATTGCAGCTAGAGATTCTTGTAACGCTTCTAAGATTTCGTCACTATTTAAAGTAAATCCACGAGGAACACCTTCAGCTAGGTTACGTCCACGCACGTCGATTTCACGAATTTCCAAGCCTTCGTAAGCACAACCAATCTCTTGTTTAATACGCTCTGCTGTCGCATCACCAATTAAACTACCGTAGTTGCGACGCACATAAGTCACAATATTTTCGTCAAAGCGGTCGCCACCGACTTTAACCGAATCTGCATAGACGATACCGTTCAATGAGATAATCGCGATTTCAGTTGTACCACCACCGATATCAACGACCATCGAACCACTCGCCTCTTCCACAGGTAATCCTGCACCAATCGCTGCAGCCATAGGCTCTTCGATCAAATACACTTCACGTGCACCGGCACCTAATGCAGATTCACGAATCGCTTTTTGTTCAACTTTTGTAGAACGACTTGGTACACAGACCAACACGCGCGGACTCGGCGTAATAAAACTATTCTCGTGAACCTTATGAATAAAATGCTGAAGCATTTTTTCAGTTACTACGAAATCTGCAATCACACCATCCTTTAACGGACGAATTGCAGTGATGTTTCCGGGGGTACGACCAAGCATTCGTTTTGCTTCGGCACCCACCGCAGCAACACTTTTTTGAGCGCCCGAATTTCTAATCGCGACAACAGAAGGTTCATCTAAAACTATGCCGCGTTCGCGCACATAAATAAGTGTATTTGCAGTCCCCAAATCGATCGACAGATCACTTGAAAACATGCCTCGTAGTTTCTTAAGCATGGAAGGAATTCAACCTGAAGAATTTATGAATATAATTATCGCGTAACTTTAACAATGGCGCGGTACTAGAGCAAGAAACAAAAGCTTCATTTAGACCTTATTGCAAACAAGATAACGTTCAGCCATTGCTCCGTAAGATTCCCGCTAAACATTTGATCATTTTTCACCCATACATTTATGTCCTTAGTGCGAAAGTTTGCATTTCTATGCAAATTCATTCCTTATTCGATTCGCGAGCATATCCACTTTTTATAGCTAAGTGGTAT
>NZ_LWGF01001234.1:0-894 GCF_001635355.1 Oleiphilus sp. HI0125 | reverse complement strand
TATCTCTTCGCTTGCGATGACCTGTTATTGCGAATCGGTGGGCTTCATCGCGAATATGCTGCATCAGATGCAAACTAGGTTCGTCTGACGCGCATTGTATCGTTTTAAGGCCGCCCTGCCCATCAGGAATAAATAAGGTTTCAAAACCTGGTTTACGTGTTGCTCCTTTGGCGATACCAAGCAATAAAATGTCGCTGGCATTCAGTTCATTTAACACGTCTATTGCCATGTTCAACTGCCCTTTGCCACCATCTATAAAAATGATATCCGGACGCTTACTAGGCTCTTCATTCACCTTTCGATATCGCCGCGACAAAGCTTGCTTCATCGCTGCATAATCATCTCCAGGCTCAATCCCTTCTATATTGAAGGTGCGATAATCTGACTTTAGCGGCCCCTGATCGTTAAACACAACGCAAGACGCTACAGTTTTTTCCCCAGAACTATGGCTAATATCAAAACATTCCATACGCTTTGGCATGTCTGGCAATTCTAAAAGCGCTCTTAGAGCATCAACACGATGAAAAACATTTTCTTTGTTGGATAAATAGGTTTTTAAGGCGCTGTCAGCATTTGTCTGTGCCAACTTTTGCCACTGAGCTCGAATCGTCTTCACTTTGTGCGCAAACCGAATGTTTTTCCCGACAACATTTTGAACGGCTTCGCTCATCATCGTCTCATCCGCGCATTTAAAGGGCAAAATAACTTCGCAAGGCAAGTCTTTCTCGGCACCAGAACCCACATAATACTGCTCTATAAATGACTGAAGCCGCTCTTCTTTGCTCTCGTCTAAGAGCATTTTAGGGGTATAGTTTTTGTGCCCTAAAATTCGGCCCTTTCTGACGAAAAGCATCGAAAAAACCGAAACACCAGGGCCATCAGACAGTGCAACCA
>NZ_LWGF01001233.1:0-30075 GCF_001635355.1 Oleiphilus sp. HI0125 | reverse complement strand
ATAGAACTCAACATCACATTTTTCAGCGATGTTGCTCGCCTTGAAAGTAGCTCGGTATTTTGTTTTTGATTTAATCCAGAGAGTTATTTATTTTGAATAAAATCGATCCCAAGAAACTTTTGAATAGTAAGTGGACAGCCGTCAGACCGTTAAATAAAGAGAAGCATTTTATGGTTGCGGAAGTTGAGTTTGATGAAGAGGGAGAAGTTATCCATTGTTTGCTAGAAGCTATCATTTCTAGGCGGACTGCAGCGATCGATTGGAGGCAGCTTCGAGATAAAACACTTTGGAAGCAGGGTTGGAAATAATCGTAGGGAGCCTTTTATGAGCGAGCAAAACATCACGGATTCATCGGTTTTATAGCAACGAGTTTGGATGGCTATATCGCACGAAAAGATGGCAATCTCGATTGGCTAGACAAGGCCAATGCTATCGTCCTCGAGGGCGAAGATTGCGGCTTCGTTGATTTTATTTCTACGGTTGATGTTTTGGTGATGGGTAGCAATACCTATGCGAAAGTGTTGTCTTTTGGTACTTGGCCTTATGAGATCCTAGTGATTGTTCTAAGCCAACGAGATCTTAGTGTTCCTAATGAGTTATCCGACCAGATTACTATCAGTAAAGAAGCTCCAGAAGATCTGGTTCAGCGCTTATCTGCCGAAGGAAATCGGCGTTTATATATTGATGGTGCTTCGGTCATTCAAAGCTTTTTGTCTGAAGGATTAATCACAGATATGACGATCAAAGTCGTTCCTGTATTAATTGGTGAAGGAATTAGTTTGTTCGGCCATACAGAGCAAGATATTGAGCTTGAGCATGTTTCGAGCAAGGCCTATGACTTTGGCTTTACCGAAACAAAGTATCTTGTGAAGTGATGAGTAGCTAAAAGGCTATACATCAACTTTTCTTTTCAAATCTCAGTAATTCACTTTGCCACGCATGCTCTTCGTTTGTGAGCGTTGCGTTTTTTTATCCAAGCGTTTCTTTTGCGAGCTTCGTGTTGGCTTGGTGGCTCGGCGTGTCTTTTGAACTACTGTCGCTTTTTGAATGATAGCAAGTAGGCGGTTCAAGGCTTCTTGTTTGTTCTTTTCTTGGGTTCGAAATTCTTGCGATTTGATGATTAGGATGCCGTCTTTATTGATTCGGCTATCACTCAATGCGAGCAATCGTTCTTTATAAAAATCGGGTAGAGATGATCTTGGTATATCAAAACGAAGATGGATAGCGCTTGAGACTTTGTTGACGTTTTGCCCTCCAGAACCCTGTGCACGAATCGCCGAGAAATCGAGCTCGTAGTCAGGGATTTGAACATTGTGTGAAATGACGAGAGGCATAACTGAGCCATGAATTACTTGGGGTCAGAGCAAAAACACTCTGACCCCAATGCTGTTTCCAAGATTATAGGGTTTATTTTTTCTTTTTCTTCTTCTTTTTGCCTGCAGCTTTGCCCGAAGACTTGAGCTTTTTAGGGCCCTTATAGTTGCCTTCAAGATCTTTGATTTTGCGGCGATCAAAGCGTTGCTCTAGATAGCGTTCAATACTTGCCATAAGGTTGAATTCAGCCGCCTCAATGAGTGTCACGGCCGTACCTTTTTCGCCAGCTCGACCCGTTCGACCAATGCGGTGTACATAGATATCACCACGGCGAGGCATTTGGAAGTTGATCACTAAATCCATGCCTTCGATGTCTAAACCACGCGCGGCAACGTCTGTTGCAATCAGTACTTTGACTTGCTCACGACGCAGCTTGCTCATCACTAGATTACGCTGCTTTTGATCTTTATCACCATGCAGAATACCAGCACTAATATTTTGCTGTTGCATCACCCGATAAACTTGGTCGGCTTGTTCTTTTGAATTACAGAACACCACGCAGTGTTTGTATTCTTCGTTCTCGATTAGCCACTGAACTAGTTTAAATTTATGCGCCTTGTCGTCAGCAAAAATAATTTGCTGTGTGATGTCTTGGTGTTTGTCACTGGTTTGATATAGCTCAAGTGTTTCAGGGTTTGTTAGCAAAGCTTCGGCAAGACCGCGTAAGCTTTTGTTTGCGAGTGTCGCTGAGAACATAGAGGTTTGCATGCGCGCCAAACAATGTTCCGCAATCGATAGCACTTCATCGCTAAAGCCCATGTCGAGTAGTCGGTCTGCTTCATCAAGAATCAGCGCTTCAATACTGCTTAAATCAAAGTCGTCACGCGTGACAACTTCTGATAAACGACCCGGCGTCGCGATGATGATTTGAGGTGGATTTTTTACCAACTCAATTTGTTTATTGATGTCTGTTCCACCGCTGACGATACCGAAGGTAAGATCGGTAAAGCGGCCTAGCTGTTTAGCCTGACGAAGTACTTGCTGAGCAAGTTCGCGCGTAGGTACCAGAATTAATGCCAGCGGTTCGCCTTGGTCGCGTCCGAGCAAACGCTCAAATGTTGGGAGTAAGTAAGCCGCTGTTTTACCGCTACCGGTTTCTGCACTCACGAACAGGTCTTGGCCATCAAGGGCGGGTTCAAAACAGGCATCTTGCACCGCTGTCGGCGATTGAAAACCAGCTTCTTTTACTGCGTCGAGCAGTTGTTCGTCTAAGTCTAAAAACACGGTTAAAACTCACGTCATTGAAAGAAAGGCAGCGGCGCATGATGCGTTACTGTAGATGGGCGGAATACTAGCAGATAAACGGATCTGATGTGTGTTTAATCAAGATCGCGGTGCTCTTGATTCAATCTTTTTCATTGTTCGTGTTTCTCAAGACATTCTCCCATTTATTGTTCTGGTTGTTTTATGCACACCTTGTCGCAAAACATAAGCTTGCCTCTTCCATAACGTGTCCGCCCATTCCATTCTAATCATTGCTTTCTATTCGAAGGCTCGAATAAAAATAAAAGAATGGAGAATTATAATGAAGTCAAAACTATTAGCGGGTGTTCTCGCGCTAGGCTTAGCGGCACCTTTAGCCTTTGCTGACGACGAGAAAATCAAAGTCTTGTCTCGTAATGTTTACCTTGGTGCAGATATCTTTCCTGTACTCGCTGCAGCTCAAGATCCTGATCCACTTGCTGTACCTCTGGCGGTTACTGAAGTTTTTCAAACTGCACAAGCAACAAACTTCCCTGAGCGTGCTGGTGCATTAGCGGATGAAATTGTGAGCCGTAAGCCTCACGTCATTGGCCTACAAGAAGTATCTATTTGGAGTACGCAAATTCCGGGTGACTTTTTGATTGGGAACCCTGCTCAAGCTTCCGACGTTGTTTATGATTTTCTAGAAATTCTTATGGCGAATTTAGAAGCGCGTGGACTAAGTTACGAAGTGGCAGCGTCTGTCGACAATGCCGATATTGAGTTGCCATTCGTTGCGGGTATTACTGCGGAAGGCCCGATCTTGGGAGATGTTCGTCTACAAGATAGAGATATCGTTCTCGTGCGTAAGAAAGTTAGCTACTCAAATGCTTTAAGCGGAAACTTTACGGTCAATGGTGTGGTCGACATTAATGGCGTACAGGCCTCATTTACGCGTGGTTATAATATCTTAGATGTGAACGTGAAGGGCGCAGACTACCGTATCGTGAACACGCATTTGGAAGTCGGCGGTTCAGAGCCATTTAAGTCTTTGCAAGCCGTTCAAATGAATGAGTTGCTTCAAATTGTTGATGCGACAAGCTCAGACACTAACCCAATAATTATGCTTGGTGACTTTAATAGTGACCCTCGTGACACACCGTTTGTGTCTGCATCAGGTATTCCAGGCTTAGATGGATTGCCATTGGTACCTCCTTATCTTCAGGCTACTGGAACAGGCTATGGTGATACTTGGCTGATGCAAGATAAGATTCGTGGTGAAGGTCTTACGTGCTGCTTTGATGATGCTGTATCAGATGAAACGGCAACCTTATCATCACGTATTGATCATGTATTCTTGAAGCTTAATGGAAGTGAGCTTGAGCGTGTGAAGGTAAAAGTTTTGGGCGATTCATCGGCGGATATGACCGATACCAGTAACTTGTATCCTTCGGATCATGCGGGTGTATTCGCGAAGATTCGTTTCGACGACTAGCACCAATAAAGAGAGCGAGATTCCTCGCTCTCTTCTTAGCTTTCTATTTTTACCTTAATTTGATTAAACGCATTAGCCGATTAGCGTCGAGATTAGGGCGATCATCAAATACCCGTAACCTAGCGTGGCAGGAAGAAAACCCAGTAAGGTTTTGGCTTTGTCGGCAAAGGTTTTGGGGTTTGCGAGTTCAGGCTTAATCGCCAAAATGATAAAACCGAAAGGGTTGTAGAGTGAGCCAACACAGAGCAAGACGATGACCCAGCTCGGTAGCACTATCTCAAATCGTTCTTGTAAAAAGAATGCTGCAACTAACAGTATAAACATCAGCATGTAATCTATATGCGCACGAATGAGCTGATGGGTCGCAGGGAAGATCTTTTTCAGTGAGCTCATCTTGGCATAAAGAATCAGCGAGGCGAGCCATGCTAAGCCAAGAGACATGAGCATGCAGATAGCGCCAGTGATGAGCAGTAAATTTGGATCAGATAGGTTCATTATTGTTATTCGCTTTTAGATAGGGTACTTAGAATTTGCTTAGAGTTATTTACTCATGCTTACTGCTTTTAGTTCTCTTATAAAAATTAATGAGTTGAGAAACGAAGAATGGTTTTTCAGAGATCGATATCAAATCGCCTTCCTGCGTGAATGCAATGGCTTCGCCTTGTGGTTCAGGACTTGTGTCTAATAATTGTGGTGGAGTCGTGAGTAAGCGTTCTTCAACACTCAAATCACTTACGGGCCAAAAATAAATCTGCGGGTAAGTGCGTAGGGCGATCTCACCATTTCGGATGTCTCCAGCCGTAATGTTTTTTATCGCGATCTTGCCAATGGATTCTGCAGTCAGCGACGAATTGCCCTTAAACTCAAAACGATAAAGAAGGTTGTTGTCTTCTCGTTTACTGAGTAGATACACGTTTTTTCCGTCGGCCATTAAGGTTTCTGTATCGCGCGGGCCCTCTTGATAAGAAAGCGTCATTCGCTCTGGCGCGAGCTGCATCAGGCTATTAGTCTCAAATTTTGGCTCTAGGATGCGGTAGATAAATAGCTCTGAGCGAACAGCGCGATTGTCGCCGATATCGGCGATCAAGATATAGGTTTTACCTTGGATCTGTTGGATCGCAATGTCTTCAAAGTCTTTGTTTTTTGTGTTTTTTAATTCAACCTCTAATTTGACTTCACCCGTTGAAGGATCAAGTAAATAGATACTTGGGTCATTGCCGCTATCGTTATGCGCCCAATAGAGCCCTTCATTTTTATGGCTTGCTACTAAACCTGAAAGCTCAGCCAACTTGCTTGATCGTACTTTCGAGAGCACCTTTGCCTTTTCAAAGCTCGGTGACCATTCAATCGTAGATTCATCCGCTAATGAATAAGCACTAAATACCAGTAAGGCGAGGATGAGTATTAAGGGTTTTGGTGTTGTTCGCATATGAATCTTAACTACTGAATGGGACAGTTCGGAAGTACTGCGCACTGCACAATTGGTTCAGAATTAGCGTTTAGCATCGCTTCAATGTCTTTGCTCGAGCTCTTGAAGTTCTGTTCTTTTGGCGCGAGTGCGAGAGCACATTGCACTGCTTGAGTTGCATTGTCGCAAGATAGCTCTGCCAAGGCATAGGCTAAGTTATTCCAATAACTTGCGATGTTCGGCGTTTTAAGGAGGGCTTCTAAAAACATGGTTTGTGCTTCTTCGAATTCATTGAGCTGGTAGAGCAGATTGGCCAAACCAAAATTGAATGTGCTTTGCCCGGGCCATACTTCCGTTGCATGGTAATACGCATCCACGGCAGTGGACGTCTGCCCAACTTCAATAAGTTCTTCTAGGGTCTTTTGATAAGGCAATGGTGACGCCGTGGCGGGGACTTTGTGCGGCGGCAAAATGACAATCGCCCAACTCGGCGCATTGTTGGCCCATTTGCGTTCAAATGTGGCAAGAGCAATAGTTGTGTTTGCTTCGAGCCCACTGTGCAAAGTCACTGTTTTATCATCAAGGTCATAACCAACTACTAAAGCGTAGTGCCATACAGGATGGCTTTCGAGCGCAAGGTTTTGTAGCACTAAAACTGGATTGCCCCTAGAAACCTCGTGAAATACGGATTTCATAGTTGGAGCGAGTTCGTAGGGAATTAACTCAAAGCGGCGAGCTGCAGCTTTAAGCTCTATTTGAAAGCTTCCTTGACGCTCTGGCACGTAGACCATATTCACAAGCGTTGAGAGTTCAGGGTTCAAGCCTTGAGCTTGTAGCATCATACTCAGCGCGGCTGGGCCACAGAAATAATCTTCTTGGGCGACAAACGGCACATCAAGTTGATGCTGACGGGGAATGTCAGAGCTTATCTCAGACATCAGTGCGCGAGACTGCGGATAGCTAGCACAACCGCTTATTACTGCACTCAAGAACATAATCAAAAACGCCAGCTTTAAGCTGGCGTAAGAGGGGTGACTTAAGGTCATTGGAGCCTACTGATTAATACTGAATCGTTTTAATTGCGGGGAAGAAATCGACTGTACCGAGTAAGTCCAAGACAATCATAAGCAATAAAACGAAGACAATTAAAGCGAATACACCAATGCCGCCAGCAGGTAATTCGTCAATTTGTGCATTAAATGCACTGAGTTCTTCTGCTGTCATGTTTGCGACGCGTTGCTCTAGTTCAGCCGCGTCGACACCAAGTGCCGCTAGCGTTTGTTTCGCATCATCTGCTTGAAGGCGATCTAGAATTTGGCTGCGCTCAATTTCCGCTGTTTGTAACTGAATAATTTGATCCGTTCCCACCATGCCTGCTGTTGCTGTGGAAAGCGGTAAAAACGAGACAATAAGAAGAAGGCATAGAGCCCGAACTGAGCGAACACTAAGAGAGCGAAAATACGACATAAATCACCTTGATAGACTTTTGTTTTGTTATAGCGTCCTAGAATAAGTCAGCTGAGGTGCGAATTAAAGATGAAATATGTTTCGTTGTTTTAAGGATCTTTCGTTTGTAACTCTCTCGAAAATTCTCTCAAACAAATTTTTACGTAAGAGCTAAGCAATACAAAAACTAACGACTACGCTTAAGGGCGCAAAAAAGCTTGCTTGGGAAAACATAATGAAGAAAGGCGCTCTTCTTAACTCTGACGTTTCACATCTCATTGCCAGTATGGGACATGGTGATGAAATGACGATAGCCGATGCCGGTTTACCGATCCCTGATGACGTAGAACGTATCGATTTGGCATTAACGCATGGCGTACCGAGCTTTGAGGATACAGTGCGAACGGTTCTATCGGAACTGCAAGTCGAGGCGGTGTTCATCGCGCATGAAATAAAAGAGCATAACCCTTCTGCCCACCAGATTTTGGAAGGCTTACTTGATGATGCAGAGCGTGATCAAGGCGCTGATATTTCTCGTCATTATGTTAGTCATGAGGAGTTCAAAGACATAAGTTGCGATAGTTTAGCGGTCGTTCGGACGGGCGAGTGCAGCCCATATGCCAATGTCATATTTCAATCAGGCGTTGTGTTTTGAGTGCAGCGCTCTTAGGGATGGGATGATGACTGAGGCTATTTTACAACTGAAAGATATTGAGAAGTCTTTCCCTGGAGTGAAAGCTTTAGATAAAGCTTGTTTGAGTGTTTACCCCGGGCGGGTGATGGCCTTAATGGGTGAAAACGGCGCAGGAAAAAGCACAATGATGAAAGTGCTAACTGGCATCTACAGCTCTGACGGTGGGAGCGTTCATTATCAAGGCGAAACGGTTTCTTTCTCTGGTCCACGTGAATCGCAAGAAGTGGGGATCAGTATTATCCATCAAGAATTGAATCTCGTTCCCGAGCTAACCATCGCCGAAAACATATTCTTAGGACGCGAACCGACCAATGCCTTTGGCAAAATTCAATGGAAGAAAATGTTTGAACATGCCGATCAGCTCTTGGCGCGTTTAAATGTTCCATACAGTTCCAAAGCCTTGCTAGGCACCTTGCGTTTTGGCGAACAGCAAATGGTCGAAATCGCCAAAGCGCTCTCGTTTGAGTCCAAGGTGATCATCATGGATGAACCGACGGATGCTCTTACCGATAAAGAAACCAAATCTCTTTTCAAAGTCATTGATGAATTACGCGCGCAGCAATGCGGCATTGTGTATATCTCGCACAGGATTAAAGAGATCTTTGAAATGTGCGACGACATTACGGTGCTAAGAGATGGCAAGTTTATTCGGGAACTTTTAGTGGCACAGACTAATGAAGATGAATTGATCGAACTAATGGTCGGCCGTAAGTTGGAAGAACAATATCCAAGGATTCCTGTACAGCACGATGGTGTTTGTTTTGAAGTTTCTGGTTTGAGCGGCGCTTATATCAAAGATATAAGTTTTCAGTTAAGAAAAGGCGAAATTTTAGGTGTGTCTGGTCTAATGGGCGCTGGGCGAACTGAATTAATGAAAACCATTTATGGTGCTGAATCTAAAAACGCTGGTGAAATGAAGCTCAATGGCAAAGTGGTCGAACCAAAGAGTCCACAGCAAGCACTTGAGGCAGGAATTGCTTACATTTCTGAAGATCGAAAAGCAGACGGTTTAGTGTTGTGCCTATCGGTGAAAGAAAACATGACCTTGTCTTCTTTAAAAGACTTAACCAAAACAGGACGCATCGAAACGGCACAAGAACGTGCGAAAGTGGGTGAGTTTATCAAAGCCTTCAATGTGAAAACGCCAAGCCAGTCGCAGATGATTGGTAATCTCTCTGGCGGAAACCAACAGAAAGTATCGATTGCAAAAGGCCTTATGACATCACCCGATGTGCTTATCCTGGATGAGCCGACACGTGGCGTAGATGTGGGCGCGAAGAAAGAGATTTATCAACTCATTAACCAGTTTAAAGAGCAGGGTATGAGCATCATCTTGGTGTCGTCCGAAATGCAAGAAGTACTAGGTATGAGTGATCGAATTTTGGTAATGCATGAAGGCAAACTGACTGGGGAGTTCAAGGCTGAAGAGGCTGATCAAGAGTTACTTTTGGCATGTGCGGTGGGTCAAACTCAACAGCAAGCGACAACAGCGGAAGTGGAGGCATAAACGTGGTCGACGCGGTGCGTAATAAAATTTTTAGCAAAGAATGGCTGATTGAGCAGAAGTCATTAATCGCTTTATTGCTCTTGATTGTAGTGGTGTCTTTTCTAAACTCGAATTTCTTTACGGTTGATAATCTACTCAACATCTTACGCCAAACATCTGTCAACGCGATTATCGCAGTGGGCATGACCTTTGTGATTCTGACCGCTGGCATTGACTTAAGTGTGGGCTCGGTACTCGCATTATGTGGTGCTATTTGTGCGAGCATGATTGGTTTAGAGGTGCCGGTAATGATCGCAGTTCCTGCGTCATTGCTCGCAGGTGCACTGCTCGGCGCTATTAGTGGTGTGATTGTTTCAAAGGGGAGGGTGCAAGCCTTCATAGCAACCTTAGTGACTATGACCTTGCTGCGCGGCGTAACCTTGGTTTATACCGACGGTCGACCCATTTCAACTGGCTTTACTGATACTGCCGATAGTTTTGCTTGGTTCGGTACAGGCTATGCGTTTGGTATTCCTGTTCCTGTTTGGATTATGGTCGTCGTTTTTGGTGCAGGTTGGTATGTACTCAACCACACGCGTTTCGGCCGTTACGTTTATGCCCTTGGCGGCAACGAGGCGGCAACAAGATTATCTGGTATCAATATTGATCGAATTAAAATCGGTGTATATGCGATCTGTGGTTTTCTCGCAGCACTTGCCGGCATCATTGTTACCTCGCGGCTATCTTCTGCGCAACCGACAGCTGGTATGGGTTATGAGTTAGATGCTATTGCCGCAGTGGTACTCGGTGGAACTAGCTTAATGGGAGGCAAGGGCCGAATTATAGGGACTCTGATTGGTGCCCTAATTATCGGTTTCTTGAATAACGCTCTGAATCTCTTAGATGTCTCGTCGTACTATCAAATGATTGCAAAAGCAGTCGTAATATTACTGGCGGTACTCGTGGATAATCGAAGTAAATAATCTGTTGTTAATGACGTAATAACGAGTCGAAATGTGCTGTCTCGATCACTCAAGACCAAGGACATAAAGATGAAAAAACTGATTACTCTTGTTTCAACCTTATTGGTGTTGGCTTCTTTTTCTATGATGACAAAGGCAGCTGACACACTGGCTATTGTAGTCTCCACCTTAAACAACCCTTTCTTCGTGACGATGAAAGACGGCGCTGAAGCCAAGGCAAAAGAGTTGGGATATAAACTCATCGTGCTCGACTCACAAAACGACCCAAGCAAGGAACTATCGAACATTGAAGATTTGACGGTTCGTGGGGTGAAAGCAATCTTACTTAATCCAGCAGATTCAGACGCGGCGGCCAATGCTATTCGCATGGTTAATCGCGCCAAAATCCCCGTGTTAACCTTGGATCGTGGCGCTTCGCGCGGAGAAGTCGTCACTCATATTGCCTCTGATAACGTTGCTGGTGGCGAAATGGCTGGGCAGTTTATTGTTGATAAAGTTGGTGCAGACGCAAAAGTGATTCAGCTTGAAGGCTTAGCAGGTACTTCGGCAGCGCGCGAGCGTGGCGAGGGCTTTATGAAAGCGGTTGAAGCTAGCAACATTCAACTTCTCGCTAGCCAGCCAGCAGACTTTGATCGCACCAAGGGGCTGAATGTGATGGAAAACTTGTTAGCAGGCAACCCTGAAGTACAAGCAGTATTTGCTCAGAATGATGAGATGGCATTGGGTGCATTAAGAGCGGTGCAAGCAGCAGGCAAAGACGTATTAATTGTTGGATTTGATGGAACAGACGATGGCGTAGCGGCTGTAAACCGCGGCCTATTAGGTGCAACTGTCGCTCAGCAACCAGATTTAATTGGATCGCTTGGCGTTGAAATGGCGGTAAAAGCTCTTAACGGAGAGCAAGTAGAGAAAACCGTCGCGGTGCCATTAAAAATTATTTCTAAGTAAGGGATTACAGATGTCGCAGCTTGTTGTTCTGGGAAGTGTGAACGCCGACCATGTATTGCAAGTGCCTTCCTTTCCGCGCCCAGGTGAAACCTTGCTTGGGCGAAATTACCAAGTGATTCCCGGAGGGAAGGGCGCAAATCAGGCAGTTGCTGCGGCGCGCTTAGGTGCAGATGTTTGTTTTATTGCTTCGGTCGGCGATGATACGTTTGGTCAAAATATGTTGGACCGATTTCGTGCTGATGGTATCGACATTTCTAAGCTGCATGTCCAACTCCAAACACCCACTGGCATCGCGATGATTCAAGTGGCTGATAGTGGTGAAAATAGTATTTGTTTATCCGCTGAAGCAAATGATGCGCTGACCGAAGAACTTGTGAATCTGAATATTGAAACGATTACGCAAGCCGATACCTTATTGCTCCAATTAGAAACTCCGATGGATGGTGTTCGACGCGCTGTTCAAGCGGCACATGCTGCCGGAACACAAGTTGTTTTAAACCCAGCTCCTGCACAAGCGTTGGATGATCAATTGTTAGCGTGTGTCGATATCATTACGCCTAACGAAACCGAAGCAGAGGTGCTGACTGGCGTTAGCGTGACGGATGATTTATCAGCACAATTAGCAGCTAATGTGCTTCATGAAAAAGGTATTGATTGCGTGCTAATTACCTTGGGAGCAAAAGGTGTTTGGTTAAGCATGAAAGGTGATGCGGTGGTGAGTGAGTTGATTGCAGGCTTTCGTGTTCAAGCTCTTGATACCACTGCTGCGGGTGACACATTTAACGCGGGGTTAGTGACGGCCATGTTAGAAGGCAAAACGATCGATGAAGCGATTCGTTTTGCCCATGCTGCTGCAGCGATTTCAGTGACGCGTTTCGGCGCGCAAACCTCGATACCTGAACGCTCTGAAGTAGACGCATTTATAGACGCGTCTTAATCACATCATCTCACCGCTGTATTAGTTAAGCGACAACCTCAGGTTCTTTTTCTTCGGCGTAGATTTTGACTTGTTCAGAAAATGCATCGCTCAACGAAAACAATTTGTGTGCAAATACTCCTGAGATGACTTCGTTATAGTGACTGAACGACTGCGTTTTCTTCAGAATTTCAATGAAGGTATCAATCGCAAATTGGATCGCTTCTCGTGACTTTTCCTCGGAACATATTGCGTATTGTGTACTAGCATGCAGCAATATCGTTGCGCATTGATGCGCGAGATAATTGAACTTCTGTTGAGGATGTTGGATTGAACTCAATGTGAGTGCAATCACATTCAACTCTTGCAGCAGAGCATGCTGAAGGTCATACAGTTGTGCGCCAGCTGCAGGAGATTTTTTTGTATACCAACCGCACGGTATGGGGCTAATTCCTTCTTCGATAATCAAATCAGTGTTCGTCGGGAGCGGATGGTTCGTTTCAAAATCTTTAATCTGACAACGAATGTTATTGTTCGTTTGATTAATGTCTATTTCGCCAAGCGTATTGGTCAGTGATGTCTGTCCATGAGATTCGCCAATATCACTATGAAGCGTGTAGAGCTGCGAATATTTAGAGGCCAAATAGTCTAAGTAGTTTTTCTTTAGCTGCCCTTGCTCATTGACATAGATACCAAGATTCAACATGTAGTCCGGCGTTAAGTTACTACGATAAATAGTAAAACCAAATTTGCCATTTTCGTAATTGAGAATCTTTCCAGCAGCGATGAAGCTAGGACAGTTTAAGCCTTTCTCTTTTAGCTTTTCATTTTCTAGTGCTTTTCTCTCGGCATGATACAAGCCAGTGTTGTATTCCAGTGTGCCTACGATTGATCTGTTAATAGAACCTTTGATTCCCTCATCGCTGAAGTACTGTGTCCCGCCTGCGGGGTTCCCGCGTTCTTCTTGGTATTCGCCATAAAACTCACCTAATAAAGGGTCTTTAAGAACGAATGTGGTGTGATCTTCGGTGGGCCTAATAAGGCCTAAACCACCAATAAAATATAACTGACCACTTTTAGGGTCGAAGATTGCGAGGTTTCGCGAAATATTATTCTTCTTAGGGCGATCACAAAGAATTAGTTCGGCCTTTTCAAGTAGAGACGGGTCGCCTGTTTTAACGAAAGATAAGAGTATTTCCTCAGTGCTTCCCGGTTCAAAATCAACGAAATCCTTGCTGAGCTCAGCGTGTTCATTCAACCCGTATTCTTGTTCGATTTGATACTCGGAACGTTCGCTTTTTAGGGTGTAGGGAGCAAATTTAATGATTTCGTCTTGTTCATTGATTTTGCAGTGAAGCCAAGTCGCTTGGTTTTTCTTTTCTATTGAGAACATCTTATTTTTCGTCTTATTTTAAAACACTGCATTATATGAATAGCTTTGCCTCGGTGATGGTACGAGTGTCCCAAAGTAACACCAAGCTTGCATTCATTCACATTTCAAAGCCAAACAATACTCGCCCTAAAACAAGTCAAAGCCTGATTTTTCCCTATCAGTTTACGAGCGCCTGTGGTGCGTTTGGTTCGATCTTGCTCTCACTTATATCTGTTCAAAAGTATTAAATTCGAAATAAACGTATGAATGATAAGGTAATGTCGATGCTGCCAAGGGCTGAGTCGTCATTCACTTTGTATACGTAGACCTTATTGTCATCTTTACTGCTTACATATAAGTGGTTTGAGTCGACCGCAATGCCACCCGCTTGCACGGCAGGAATCGTGAAGAAGTTGATGATGCTTGAATTACTTTTGTCAATTCGATGAATTTCCGTATCGAGTCTGCCGACCTCACCAACAGCGGCGATATATACATATTGGTTGTCCGCAGTGAATCGCCATTCAACGGCATTGACTGTTGTGAGTGTTTGGATGTTTGTGGTGTCTGATATTGGCATGGTCAGCAGACCAAATTGATCTTTTACATAGAGTTGATCGTGATCCATAAACACATCGCCGATAAATATAGAGCCGTTAACCGAGGCGACGTGATAAAAATTATCGGTAATTTGTCCGTTCGCAATGTGATAGAAATTAAGATCTTCCGTGCCATCAGAAGTCATGATCGCGCCGTTTAAATTGAAACCAGAGAAGTAGTTGTCGGGTTTTTTCGTCGAGACGACTTTTCGTTCTTTTAATGAGTAACTAATTAGTTCTGTATCGAAAGCGCTATTCTCGGCATAGGCGAACATATATTGGTTATCGATGCCGAAGCGAGAGACAGGATAGCCAATATTGTATTCCACTGGATTAAGCAGCTGCACGCTTGTTGCAGATGCCGAACCATCATCGACGAAGTTAAACTGAGAAGTAGTAAAGCCAAAATTGCCCAAGGTGACAGCAGAGGTTCCATTACCGTTACTTGTGGATTGGTCGTGAATGCTATGCCCTGTTGATTGACGATCACCGGATCTAGATGAGCTTTAGCAAGCGGTAATGAACATAATGCTAAGTATTACAGAGATAAGTCGGGCAGTTGATTGGGTGAAATGCATACTGATTTACTTCTCACGACAAAATACAAAATAACCGTTTCTGGCATGCTAATGAGGGTAGTCGTTCAATAAATGCTCTGCATATATGGCTCTGTAAAATTTAGTAATGACGGAATTGCATACTGTGTAAGGAGTAAGTTAATAGGATTTTATAACTCCGTTCTAAAGCGCGCTGAATAATCGTTGCAGGCCCGCGTAAAGCAGCGATCAGCCGTTTCTCTCAATTTTCTCTTTTCTTCACCTACTTACTTATCTTTGTGTTTCGCCTTAGTATTAGCGCCAGATAAAAATTAAAACTCGCTTCAACTAGGGTAGTTTCATGCCACAAAAAATTCTTGTCACTGGTGCGTCAGGCTTTATTGCTGGGCACTGTATTCTTGATCTTTTAGAACATGGTTACCAAGTGCGCGGCACTGTGCGTAATCCCGATAAAGTTCCAGCACTTCGAGCCATGTTTGCGAAGTACACAGACAAGGCCGATAGCATTGAATTTGCGCAAGCAGATCTTCTTAGTGAAGACGGATGGACAGAGGCTGCGCAAGGCTGTGATGGTTTGTTTCACCTCGCGTCGCCAGTTCCGCTGCAACAGCCGAAGAATCATGAAGAAGTCATTCGTCCCGCTGTAGATGGCGCTTTAAATGCTTTAAAAGCGGCAAACAATTCCGGTATTAAACGCGTTGTGTTGACCTCATCGATTGCTGCGGTGATGTTTGGGCATAAGGAAAAGCATCGTACTTTCTCTGAGGCAGATTGGACCAATGTAGAAGCGACCGATGTGGCCTATTACAAGAGTAAAGCCTTAGCTGAAAAAGCCGCGTGGGACTACGTAAAAGATACCGATATTCAGCTATCAACTGTCTTACCTGCTTTTGTATTAGGGCCTGCACTGGAGAGTGACTACGGAACCTCGTTACAACTAATCGTAGAATTACTCAGCGGCAACTACCCAATGGTGCCAAAGATTGGCTTTGAGGCTGTTGATGTGCGCGATATCGCGACGTTGCATCGCTTGGCTTACGAAAAGCCAGAAGCGGTAGGCAAGCGCTTTATTGGCGCAAACGGTTGGGTGATGTTTAAAGATGTTGCCAAGACTCTCAAGGGGGCTTATCCCAACAATAAAGTTTCTACTTTTGAATTGCCTGAGCTACTGTCAAATCTATTGTCTTATGTGGTGAAGGACATGGAGATGGTGAAAGGAGAGGGGGGTAAAACGAAGAAGGCAGACAACTCTGCATCACTATCGCTTGGTTGGACGCCTCATACTGCAGAAGAGGCGATTCTTGCTGGTGCCGAAAGCCTGATCAATTTAGGTGTTGTTAAAGCGAAATAGTTATTCCTTCGGCGGAGCGATTTGCTCCGCCTATTCTGATCAGGGTGAAGTGGAAACTATCGCAGAGACATGCCCCGACACGAGTGTAAATTCAACAGCGTCTCCCACCTTAAAGCCGTTCAGCTCAACGTAGCAATCGTATTCACTGCCGTCTTTGGCTTTTAAGAAAACATGATCGATGGTGTCGCCGTATTTGTCGTTCGCCAGCTCAATCCCTAAAAACGCACCTGTAACACCTGCAATCTCTTCGCCTGTGCCACCACCAATTTGTCCACCAATGAGCGCGCCTAAGAATGCACCACCAAAACGTTTTCCAAACGTGGCTTTCGTATTTACTTCTTTGATATTCACAACTGTCCCAGTGAAGCGTTCAATCTCAGGACCGGCTTCCAAATGATCGCTCGGAACAACTTGAGGACCAGTACTGCACGCTACAAGAAAAAGTGAGATCAGCAGTGTGATAAGAATTTTTTCATAATCGGATTCCTTGTTAATGAGCTATGCATGGATGCTCAGATAGCCATCGATAAACATTTGTATTCCGATGACACAAAGAATAAGCCCCATAAGCCGAGTGATAATGTTGAGCGCATCTTCGCCTAGTGCTTTTAAGATTTTGCTACTTGAAATGAAGCAAGCCAATGTCACGAGAGACAGCAGAAAAAAAGCGAAAACGGTAATAAGCGCTTCTTCCCAAGAACCCATTGAGTAATTCATTGCAGTGGCGATAGTGCCGGGCCCTGCAAGTATTGGAACTGCTAATGGTGAAATGGAAATGTCATCAAGGGACGCCCCTTCGTTGTTATGCAGATGAGAGCTTTGCCCGTTCAGCATGTGATATCCAATGATGAAGATTAGAATCCCCCCGGCCAGCCTGAAGGCCGTAATTGAGATGCCAAACAGCTCAAACAAAGATTGTCCGAGGATTGCAAATGCGCTCACAATGATGAACGCGAGCATAATCGCTCGTTTTGCAGAACCCACTCGTCTTTCATCACTCAAGTGCTCACTGAGTGATGCGAAAACAGCTGTATTGGCGATGGGGTTCATGATTGCAAAAAAGGCCATGAAAACCGATATCGTATGTTCTAGTAGCGCGCTCATTTCAGCCTCTTTTGAAGTATCTTTATTCAAGAGTAAGAAGTTTTGGTCTTTAGATCTAGCCATGCTTAGCTGTTCTTTTGATCAAGTCCGTTGTTTGACCATAAAAATAAAACTTATGTACTTAACTAACTAACAAGGTGATTACGAACAGTAGTAACCTTTTTGCCTAGTTTTATAGCTTTGTTTTTAAGGTACTGTGTTTTGACTGAAACTATTTATTCTTCTCTAATTCTTCCTTGTGGCCAAGTGATCAGAAATCGCATTGCAAAAGCGGCAATGGAAGAAAACATGGCCGATGCCGATGGTAATCCAAGTAAACAGCTGTTGGGTTTATATAAACAATGGTCACTTGGCGGAACGGGTTTGTTGATAACAGGGAACGTGATGGTAGATGGTCATGCGATGACGGGACCAGGAGGCGTCGTACTAGACGCAAATGCGCCGCTTAAGCCTTTTAAACAATGGGCGCACATAGCGCAATTGAATGACACGAAAGCGTGGATGCAGATTAATCATCCTGGCCGACAGGTCTTTTCGGCTCTGAAAGGAAAAGCCTTGAGTCCTTCAGATATTCAGGTTGATTTGGGTAAACGCTCAAATATGATCGCGAAACCTAAAGCGCTCACCAAGGCTGAGATTCACGACATTATTCAACGCTTTGCATTGACGGCAAGTCGCGCTGAAGAAACAGGTTTTTCGGGTGTGCAAATTCACGCCGCGCATGGCTACTTGATTTCTCAGTTCTTATCTCCGATAAGCAATAAACGACAAGACCAATGGGGCGGCAGTATAGAGAACCGTTCTCGTATGTTGCTTGAAACCGTGCGTGCGGTGCGTGCTGCTGTTTCTGATCAGTTTGCGGTGTCGGTTAAACTCAATTCCGCTGACTTTCAGCGTGGTGGCTTCTCTGAAGATGATGCACGCTATGTGATTGAACAGCTCAATAATGAAAAGATTGATTTAGTTGAGTTGTCTGGTGGTAGCTATGAAAGCCCTGCCATGCAAGGTCGTACAGCCGATGGACGAACACTTGCTCGTGAAGCTTACTTTTTAGAATTTGCCGAAGAGCTAAAACAAGTTGCCCAGATGCCATTAATGACGACAGGCGGTATTAAGCGCAAACCAGTGGCAGAATCGGTGCTTGAGGCGGGTATCGATATGATTGGTATCGCGACTGGTCTTGCTCTAGAGCCGCGCTTGCCTGATATTTGGAAAACCGATCCGAATAAAACCGTCTCGATGCCTGAACCAAACTTTAGCGATAAGGCGATCTCCGCCTTGGCGACCATGGCGATTGTTCGCCGACAGTTGCAACGTCTAGGCAAGGGCAAAGCACCTAAAGCCGATGTTTCACCGCTGTTTACTCTAATCAAAGATCGAGTGCGTTTTGCACGCATGACGAAGCGTTATAACGCCAGAATCAGCGCTTAAAACCAAAGGTTTTATTGAAGCGTATGCTCTCATGACTGCCAATGATAATAAACTAAGGACTGGCCTCAAGAGTTCATCGCATCTTAAGAGCATCTCGTTTTTCTTTTTCTGCTTGTGTCTATTTATATGGACCTCCACCAGGGTAGCTGATGATCGTGGTGCGGAAGCAAACAAAGCGATGCTTTTTAGCAACGGGCCGATTCTTACTATGGAAGGGAAGTCACCAAGCTTCGTGTAAGCGCTCGTCGTCAAAGATGGTGTGATTGTTTTCGTCAGGGGATCTTGAGCAAGCAAAGACAAACTATCCCGAGGCCAGTTCACGAGACCTGAAAGGAAAGCTTTTGCTTCCTGGGTTTATTGATCCTCATAGTCATTTTGGAATGATGATTAGTGCGATAGGGCAAGCCAACGTGGCGCCACCTCCGGCAGGAACGGTCACTAATTTCTCAGACATCATTGTCGCCTTAGAAAACTACCGCGATGCATTCGGTATTAAGCTGAGCGAGTGGATATTTGCATGGGGCTATGACGAAACCCAACTAGCTGAAGGCAAGCACATCACCAAGATAGAGCTAGATAAAGCATTTCCGAATAATCCGGTGTATCTCCAGCATGTGAGTGGTCATATGGGTGTGGCCAATTCTATGGCATTGGCACAAGGTGGTATCGATGAGAATACGAGAGATCCGATTGGTGGAAGAATTATTTGCTTCGACGATGGCAAAACGCCGACTGGCCTCGTTCAAGAAATATCAATGTACTATTTTGCAGGCAAGGCTATTGAAGAGTTTCAAGGCAAGAAAGCTGAGTTATTCCCAAAGGCACAGGAGCACTATTTGTCTTTTGGGGTGACCACGGCACAAGATGGCATGACAGACCCTATTAGCATGGCATTTTTCAGGAGTCTTGCTGCAGAAGAAAAGCTCGATTTTGATCTTGTGACACTGCATGGATATGCGAGCCTGAAGAACGACGATCTTGAATTTAAGACCTATAAGAATGGGCTCAAGGTTCAAGGTATAAAACTGATTGGTGATGGTTCGCTACAAGGCAAAACGGCTTACTTCACTCAACCATATTTAACGCCAGTATTGGGATGCGAAAAAGACTGTGTAGGTTTTCCTCATGGTCCACAGGATGAGTTGAATCGACTAATTGGCTTAGCCTATGAGAAGGGTATTCAGATCTTTGTGCATGAGAATGGAGATGCTGCCATCGACATGGTGATAAGAGCACATGAAGAAGAGTCGAAGCGTCTTGGTCAACCATTGGATGCCGATCGCAGAACCGTCGTTGTGCATTCCCAATTCGTCCGAGAAGATCAGTTAATCAAATATCGCGACTACGGTATGTTGCCTTCGTTCTTTACGAATCATGCCTTCTTTTGGGGTGATGTGCATCGTGAAAACTTAGGCGATGAACGTGCTTTTTTCTTAAGCCCTATTCATACCGCTCATGAAAAAGGGATTCAGTTTACGAATCACTCAGATGAAATTGTCACGCCGATCAATCCAATGCCGGGCCTGCACAGCGCGGTGAATCGGGTAGCGCGTTCAGGGGCTGTGATTGGCGAAGATGAGCGTGTTAGTCCTTATGTTGCGTTAAAAGGTGTAACTGAACATGCGGCATAAATGTTGTTCGAAGAAGATACCAAAGGCACTCTTAGTGTCGGTAAACGTGCCGATATGATCGTCCTTGACCAAAACCCTTTAGAGCTTTCACCGGAAATTCTAAAAGACATTCAAGTTTTAGAAACGATAAAGGATGGTAGAACTGTCTACAGACGGGCCGAGTGATAGATAAAACCCTCTCTCCAAACGCATGATTTAATTGCGTGTCACCTAAGGTCTAACCGAGCTTTTGTGTTTTAATATCTTTTCTAAAGTTTTCGCTATATCGGAGTGAAGAGATGACGTTTGAAAGCGCATTGGCATTTTTCTTTGCGGTTCTTGTCTTTGGTGTCACACCAGGGCCAGGCGTATTTGCGTTGATGGCAAAGGCGCTTGTGCAAGGTTCTCGCTCTTGTTTTGCTATGGCTCTAGGCATGACGATCAGTGATATTTTATATCTAATTGCAGCATGTTTAGGTTTTGCAGTGATTGCTTCGAAATGGAGTGAGGTGTTTACCGTCATCCGCATTGTTGGTACGGTGTACTTGGTATATCTCGGTTGGAAGATGTGGAATGCACCCCTTGTCTTAGACCCTGAAGATTCGACCGGTCAAAAACGAAATGCACTCGCAAGTTTTATTCAAGGCTTTTTGATTTCTGCCTCTAACCCAAAGGTGATTCTGTTCTACATCGCCTTCTTGCCAACCTTTATGGATTTGACGGTGTTAACCGGTGCAGATATCGCTCTGGCATCTGTTCTGACGCTTTTTGCGTTGATGATCGGAATGATGTCGATTGCGATCTTTGCGGCAAAAGCGCGCGAGTGGTTTAAGTCTGAACTGGCTGTTAAACGTTTGAATCGTAGTGCTGGTTCCATGATGATGGGTGCCGGTGCATTTTTGTTTGCGAAGAATTAGTTAGGGACTGACGGTTTACGTGGATGCCTTAGAGCAACAACTACTCACTATTGCTGGATCGCAGAGCATTCGCTCTGTAGAAGAAGTACAGAGCCTATGGAGTGGCTATGGTGCTATCAAACGCTATCGATTTGATGGTGGAGAGCTACCCAGTTTGATCGTCAAACACGTCACTCTTCCCGATGATATTGCGCACCCGCGAGGATGGAATACCAATCGATCGCATGAACGCAAAGTGCGTTCTTATCAAGTTGAAACGAATTGGTATAAGCATTTTGCTGGGCAATGTGATGACTATTGCCAAGTGCCTCGAACGTTCCCTATTGATGAGTCGAAGCTTGATCCTGACGCTGAGTATTTGATCATTCTAGAAGATCTAAATGCCGTGAGTTTTTCGCGACGTTTTGACTCATTAACTTATCAACAAATGCAGCCATGTATTCAATGGCTTGCTCATTTTCATGCGCGATTTATGGGTGTTCAGCCACAAGGCTTGTGGCCGTCAGGTACGTATTGGCATCTTGAAACGCGTCCCGATGAATTAGATGCGCTGGATGATCTGGCGCTAAAAAGTGCTGCTGGAGCTATTGATCAAAAGCTCAAAGCAAGCCCTTTTCAAACACTACTTCATGGTGATGCGAAGCTAGCGAATTTCTGTTTTTCTGAAGATGGGGCAAAGGTTGCGGCGGTTGATTTTCAATATGTCGGGGCAGGGTGTGGCATGAAAGATCTAGCTTACTTCATCGGTTCATGTCTCTACGAAGATGACTGCGAAAAGTATGAGGCAGCCTTACTTGATGATTATTTTTTGGCTTTTGCTGACGCGCTTGATCGATACTCTGCAATGCATTTGGCGCGATACTCTGTACAAGAAATCGAAGCTTCATGGCGTCCTTTGTTTAAGTATGCGTGGGCTGATTTTCATCGCTTTGTGAAAGGTTGGAGTCCCGGTCATTGGAAAATTAATTCGTACAGCGAACGCCTAAGTAAAGAGGTTGTAGATGAACTTAACTGAAGCTGATTTACTGCATTTACTTGAGGTCGCCTGTGATGCAGCCCTGGCTGCGGGAGAGGTGATTGCTGCGGGTGCTACGCGTGAAATCGATGTACAGCATAAAGACACAGGCGGGAGTTTGGCCACGCAAGTCGTGACCGAGATTGACCTTAAGTGCGATGCCTTAATTCGAAGCAAGCTGGCTGCAAGTGCAGAACGCTATGATTTTGCACTGCTTACCGAGGAGACTGAAGACGATGGCGCTCGACTCGAGAAAGATTATTTCTGGTGTGTTGACCCTCTAGATGGCACGCTTGCATTTACTCGAAAAGTGCATGGTTATTCAGTTGCTATTTCTTTGATCTCTCGACAGGGCGGGCCAGTGATTGGCGTAGTGTACGACCCAGTTAAGCAAGACCTGTATTCTGCTGTTAAAGGACAGGGCGCATGCCACAACGGAAAGCCTTGGACGCTCAGTGCTAGTGCTCCTGACACAGGGCAAATCAAGACTTTAAATGTTCAATTGGACTGCAGTTTTATAGAGAGTGAGGCCTTCGCGCAGGCTTGGCAAAAGCTTGAACAGTGGGCGGAAAATAAAGGCTATAACAAGGTTGAGCGCTTTAGCGATGCCGGCGGTGTGATGAGCGCGATTGCTGTTCTGCAGACTCCATCATCGACCTATTTTAAACCGCCGCGTGTCAAAACTGGTGGTGGCAGCGCATGGGACTTCGCCGCGACTGCCTGCATCTTCAGTGAGCTGGGCGCTTACGCCAAAGACTTTTCTGGTAAAGACTTTTTCTTCAATCCTCCCGGTAGTACCTACATGCATCATTGCGGCGTCATGTTCGCATCGAATGAACAGATAGCAGAGTTGGCTGATTATTTAGGGAATGAACCGTATTAGCGGAGTAGTGGAGAACAAATCATGATGCAAGATTTTATTCTCGTTTAGCTTCCCTTAGTTAAGTCATCATGAGGAATATGGTCGATAGGCGTGTTGCCTATCGACTGATCAATTTGAAGAGCTACGGACATACTGACAACTTAATTAAAGAACCGGTTCTGCGATGGCTGCTTCACTATCCGCCGAAGCCTGTGTTGTCTTCGTTGCTGGTGACAAAATAATATCAGCCGCTTTTTCTGCAATTGCGATTACAGGAGCGTTGGTATTGCCGCTGGTGACGGTTGGCATGATTGACGCGTCAATTACGCGCAGGTTCTTGATACCGTGAACACGCAATTCACTATCTACCACAGCCATCGGGTCGCTACCCATCTTGCAGGTTCCTGATGGGTGATATACCAAGCCTAAGCGGTCTTTACATTTTTGCAGGAGCGCTTCATCTGATGTGACGTCTGCACCGGGGTGAATCTCTTCACCTCGATGCTCATCAAAAGCTTTGGCTTTGAGAATGTTGCGCGCTACTTTTATCCCGTTGACCAAGGTCTTAATGTCTTTCTCTTGGGTCAGGAAGTTGAAATCGATCTTGATTGGCGTTCGTGGATCAGCAGATCGTAAACTGACAGTGCCGCGACTTTCCGGACGTAAAACACAGACGTGCAAGGTGTATCCATGCTGGCTGAGTAAGCGTAAGTCACGCCCGCAATCATCAAACAATAAAGGCACAAAGTGCATTTGAATATCAGGTACTTCAACTTCTGGGCTAGATTTCAAAAACGCACCAGCCTGTGTGATTGAATTAGCTAGGTTCCCTTTCTTAGAACCAAAATACTTAAAGACGTCGGGAAGCATTTTTAACAGGCCGCTTGGCGTCGTGGAGAACCCGTCTTTTTTCTTGCTCTTCACTAATACGCAAGCATCAACATGTTCTTGCAAGTTTTTACCGACACCTGGAAGGTCATGTACAACTGGGATGTCATGCTGAGCTAACTCTTCTTTATCGCCAACTCCAGAGAGCATAAGAGTCTGTGGTGAATTGAACGCACCGCCGCACAACAATACTTCCTTGTTGGCTTTCACTTCATGACTCACACCATTTTTCGTATACGCGACACCTACTGCAGTTTTGCCTTCGAAGAGGATCTTATCGACAAAGGCCTCACATTCCACAGATAGGTTATTTCGATGAAGTGCCGGTTTTAAGTAGGCACGTGAGACGCCACAACGTTCACCATCCTTGATCGTAAATTGGTAATAGCCCGCCCCTTCAAATTGTGGTCCATTGAAGTCATCGGTAATCGGATAGCCCGCTTGTTCAGCGCCATTTATAAAACAGTCATTTAGCGGGTAGGCACTGTGAGTATTCGATACATATAATGGGCCTTTGTCGCCATGGTAGGCATCGCCGCCGCGCTCATTGGTCTCTGATTTTTTGAAGTAGGGCAACATATTGTCAAAGCCCCATCCCGGATTTCCTTGGCTTTCCCAGTGATCATAATCAGAGCGATGTCCTCGAATATATACCATCGCATTCACTGCACTGCTGCCGCCCAGTGTTTTGCCGCGAGGACAAAAAACAGGTTTACCATGTCGAATGTCCGGAACTGGCTCAGAGTCGTATAGCCAGTTATATTTGCGGCTATACATGAAGTAGGCAAAGGCACCTGGAATCTTGATCATTGGTGTTTTGTCTTCGGGACCGGCTTCTAAAACGAGTATCGAATTATTTGGGTCTTGAGATAATCGATGTGCTAACACACTCCCTGCGGATCCTGCACCGATGATGATGTAATCGAAATTATTGTTATTCATATGGCTACCTCATTCGTGACGAAGTTGTCTTATAGGGTTGTATTCGTTTCTTCTCGGTTCTTTGATTAGATAGCTTAATAAATAGTTAGGCCTCTTAGACATGTTCGATCTGGAAAACTTGTTTGTTAATTTCGGACAGAGATCTTATGCTCTTAACCAAATAATAATATTGATAGGTGTTCATTATGGATGTCCGTCATTCGATCATCGGCTTGGTGGAAATGCTCAAATGGATGGAGTCGAAGGGCCATGCTCGATCAACGCTGCTAAGTCATACTGGTATTGAAGAATCGCGTTTAGCGAATCCAAAAGAGACTGCTTCATCAAAAGAAGAGTTGCAGTTTTATCGTAACTTATTATCTGCATCTGATGATTCAAATGTCCTGCTTGAGGCAGGTTTCAACTTAAATCTACCAAGTTATGGTGTATGGGGGCTTGCGCTGATCAGCAGCTCAACGTTCGGCAAAGCGATTGAACTCGGAATTCAGTTTATTGACTTCACCTATACCTACAATCGCATTGTATTGGTTGAAGATAATCAATATTCCGGTTTGAGAATTTCACAGGCAAGAGATCTTGGTGATCTTCAGATGCCCATGATAGAGCGCGATATATCTGCGTCCTTCGTACTGTTTCGTGTTTTGCTGCAAGATGAATCGCCGGTTGATGAAATTCGTTTTTCGGGCCCGATGACAAAACCCTTATCGTATTACGAGTCCTTGTTTTCTTGTCGCGTTTTGTTTGATCAGCCACATAATGAAATTCTGTTCTTGAGTGAAAAATTGCACAAAGAGCTACCCCAGCATAATGAATTGGCGATGCAGTTATGCATGGAGCAATTAGAGAAGATCAGACCTCAATTGAGAGAGGAGGTCAGCATCGCAGATCAAGTCTTGGCGTATTTGTCTTCTACACCGCTTTATCGCGCCGATATGGAAGAATGCGCGGCATCACTGACTATGAGTTCAAGAACGCTTCGACGAAAATTAACGAATGAAGGGGAATCGTATCAAAGTATTTTGGATACGTTTCGAAGTGAACTTGCTGCTAAATATTTGAACAGTACAAATATGACGCTAGAAGAAATATCAGAACGCCTAGGATATAGCGACGCCGCAAACTTTAGCCATGCCTTCAAACGCTGGCATGGCTATTCTCCAAAGTCATTTGGTAATAATAAACACTAGCCCTCAATCAACAGCGGAAGAGGGCACGGTTGTTTTAAATCGGAAGCAACTTTAATTCAACACGACGGTTCTCTTGTCGGCCTTGCGCCGTATCATTAGTTGCAATCGGAGCACGAAAACCTAATCCCTTTGAGTGCACGCGGCCACTCGAAATTTGGCGGGCTATAAGTTGTGCTTTCACCGAGTCTGCACGTTGTTCACTGAGGGTTTGATTAAACGATGCGGAACCTGTTGAGTCGGTATGACCAGTGATTTCAATCGCTGTTTTATCGAACTCTTTTAGCACCAACGCAATAGAATCGAGCACTTCAGAGAAGTTCTGTCGCACACTTGATTTAGATACATCGAAGGTGATCTTGCCGGGCATTATTAGAGTAATTTCATTCCCATTTCGTTGAACGCGCACTCCGCTGCGTTCGAGTTTTGTGCGCAATTGTTCTTCTTGCTGATCCATATAATAACCGGCACCACCTCCGGCTAAAGCCCCAGCGGTTGCCCCAATTAAAATGCCTTTCTTTCTATCACCTTTGCTAGACGTCGCAGCGCCGATGACTGCACCACTCACCGCACCAATGACACTGCCTAATGTTGCGTTAGAGGTTTTTTCTTCACCCTTGTAAGCATCGCGCGTTGCGCAACCCGTGATGATGGCGAATGCCAATGAAGCGACGAACATTTTGAATACTACTTGCATACTTCTTCCTAGTTATCAGAGACCTATGTTTACCCTAGATTGCTCCAAACTGCTTTGCAGGACTTTTCTAGTTAATTTGAACGAATAGGTGTTCTATGTAGTATGTGCTTGACGCCTTGATTTATCTGAGATTTCAAAGTTTCTCAAAACGCTAATTAAGTTGAGATGCTTTGTTGAGTTTGCAATACACTAAGCCAAAAAAAATAGTAGGACGTGATACGCATGCCGGTCTATGTTCTCAACCTTTTCAATATTAAAGATGCCTCTGAATACAAAGCCTACGCGCGACGAGCAGCGAAAGAGATTCAGTCGCATGGTGGGCGTGTTGTCTCGCTCGGAAAATTTCGTGAATCTATACAGGGCGATATCTCTCCGCGCCCGGCGATGATATTGGTGGAATGGGAAACTAAAGAAGCCTTTGATCATTATCGGAATGATCCCGAGCTGGCAGATTTACATCCACACAGAGTGAATGGCACCAATCAATATATCTGGCATTTGTTTGATAAGCTGGACGATTTAAGGCCGTTGCTAAGTCATGATCAGACTTAGTGATTGCCAAGCAATTCTTTAATTCGTCGCGCCAACCACTCAGGTTGTTCCATTGGGAAAAAGTGGCTCCACTCTGCCAGTTGTTCGTCCGTAGCATTAGTAAGTAACTCAACAAGATCATCTCGTGTTGGGGAGAACTCAAAGCTTAGTGGATGGTCATCCTTGCGTTTAGCACGAGCGCGAATAATCTGCGTCGGAGTGTTGATGTCTCTGAGCTTATATAAAAGTAGATCAGACCCTAAATTGCGATATACACAAGCTTCTAGGGATGGTGTGCAGGCGAGACTGTATCCGCTATCTTTTGCTGCTGGCTTCAAGGCTTGATTGCAATAATCGATGAGTACTTGTTGATCCCAGCTAACAAAAGGCGCTTTCCCTGAAAATACCTCGTTCAGCTCTTCTGACGATTCCCATTCATTGCGACGTCTTGCAACGGGATGGTCTGTCATTGATTGTAGAAATTGCAGTGCGTTTTCACGCAGTACTACAGGGTCTAATAGCAGCAGTTGATCAAAGGCTGCAGGGTGGTCATGTGCGATAGAGAGCATTAACTGGCCGCCCATCGAATGGCCTACACCGAGTGCATTTTTAATCCCTAATGTGTCGATAATCTCTGCTAGCCAATGCGCAGTTCTATCCCATTGAAACTCATCATTTGGATGCTCGCTTTGCCCATGTCCGGGAGTATCAAAAAGGTAAACTGGGTTTTCGAGGTGTTTTACCACCTCATACCAAACCGCTTTGTTAAAGCCCGTGGCATGCAGAAAAACGATGGGTTTGCCTGTTCCCTCACGATAGTCGTAGCGAATTTTTATGCCATCAATGACAGTGGTTCTGGTTGTTGGGGGTGCTAGCTCGATGATGCTCGACATAATGTTGTAGTTTTTGATTACATGTTATTCCAAACCGAACATTATCCTTATCACTTTGCTCGAAGAGCAAGTGATATCCCCATCTGGAATAGTCATTTTCATTGTTTAGGTCGCATTAGAAGCAGCTAAGGTTTAGTCTTAGTGCGCTTATGAAGCCTTCTAATAATTATAAAACTTGGAGTAGACAATGGCTGTTGGTCTGAATCTTCTTTTCTTTGCCTTCTTGGCGGTGATTCTCGGGACATCTCAAAGTAATTTATATGACATGCTTGTATCGAATGCGATTGCCCAGGGCGTGTTGTTTTTCTGCGTGGTCGTGATTCCATTTTTGATCACTAGGCGTATGTCTTTCGTTGATATTGCTTGGCCTTTTGGTGTCGCCTTAATTGGCGCGCATATATTGATGATGGGCGATGCAGATCCGGTGCGACAAACTGTGGTCGGTGCGGTGTATTTGTTTATCGGATTGCGTATGGGCTTAGGTGCTCTAACCATGGCTAAAACCACGGGTGTGATCTTCAAATATGAATTCCCGCGTTACGATTATCGCCGCACTATGCTTGATCAGAGCGGTTCCAAATTCACGAATGCACACATGCTGGGTGAGGCCGTCGCACAAGGCTTTGCCAATATGACTGTGTTGGCGGTTCCCGGCTTCTTAATTGCGACCAGTTCTATTGAAGGAATTAGTGTTTGGGAATATGTTGGGCTCGGTCTTTGGGGCTTGGCTTATCTTTGCGAATCTGTCGCTGATGGGCAGAAGATGTATTTCATCTCAAAGAATCCAAAGGGCGTTTGCAATATAGGTTTGTGGAAGTATAGCCGTCACCCTAACTACTTTTCTGAGTGGCTAGTTTGGACGGGGATTGTCGTTGCGACTTTACCATCTTGGTTGGCAATTCAAAGTGTAGAGACACCATTAGTTTGGATTAGCTTAGGTATCTGCGCATTGTTTGCATCGGTAATGTTGTACATCACTTTGGTATACCTGACTGGCGCAAAGCCAGCGGAGTATTATTCTGTACAACGCCGAGCGGGGTACAAGGAATACCAAGAAACAACCAACATGTTCTTTCCGTGGTTTCCTAAAAATAGATAGACTTTAAAAAGTTGGGGGCAAAAAATTAGGGTCAGAAAAGTAGTCTGACCCCAGTTTGATACAGCTTATTTCGCGGCTTTAAATGCTGACCACATGCGTGAACCTGCGCGGTCATAACGCGGGCCATTAATCGGTGCAGGGAAGAGTTTGTCGAGCACCGCTTGTGGTGGGTAGATTGATTCATCCTCTAAGATTTCAGGATCGATAAATTCTTTTGATGCCGGTATCGCATTCGGGTACCACACATAATTAGTGATATCCGCCATAACCTTTGGATCGATCAAGTAGTTAATCAGTGCGTGAGCGTTATCTACGTTGGGTGCATCTTTAGGGATCAGCATTAAGTCAAACCAAATGGCAGCGCCTTCTTTAGGAATGATATAAGCGATTTCAACACCATTTTCTGCTTCTGAAGCGCGATCCATGGCTTGCAGAATATCGCCTGACCAACCAACAGAAACACAGACATCACCATTTGCTAGGTCATTAATATAAAGAGAGGAATGAAAGTAGCGAATATTTGGGCGAATCTTTTTCAAAGCAGGCTCTGCCACAGACTTCAAAAGTTTAGCGTTTTGGTTCTGAGAGTTTTCATCGAGGTAATTCAAGACGGAAGGAACAAACTCATCCCATGCATCTAAAATGGTAATGCCGCAGTCGGCCAACTTGCTCGATACTTCGGGATCGAGAATCAAATTCCAGCTATCTAAAGGGAAGTCTTCGCCTAGGCGTTCTTTGACCATATTTACATTAATGCCGATCCCTGTGGTGCCCCACATATAAGGAATCGCGTGTTCGTTGTTTGGGTCTAGGCTTGAGATGATTTTCATGGCATGAGGGTCGAGGCCTTTTGCATTTGGGATCTTCGAAAGATCTAGCTTTTGATAGATGCCTGCTTGGATTTGACGCGCCATAAAATCGCCAGATGGTACAACAATATCATACCCAGTTCGTCCCGCGAGTAGCTTTGCTTCGAGCACATCGTTGCTATCAAACACGTCATATACAACTTTAATACCACTTTCTTTCTGAAAATTTTCTATCGTATTTTCGGCGATGTAATCCGACCAGTTATAGAAAAATACGTCTTT
>NZ_LWGF01001232.1:0-1199 GCF_001635355.1 Oleiphilus sp. HI0125 | reverse complement strand
CATAACTTGTCCTTACTTTCTTTTTTAATAGATGTAGCCGCGCAAAACACGACTGGTTGCTAATGTCTCTTATTACTTCGATCTAAATAGGCTTATGCAACCTGTTGCGGAACAGGCCGAATGTCATCATCGATTTCTCGATATAGGTCATGATCAACCTGTCCTACCGCCAAATCGTAGGTAATGCCCGCGCCAAAGCGCTGAGGCGCTTGCTCGTCATGACGTAACTTATCGAAGACCCACAAACGTGTGCCAAGATAAAAACCTTCTTTCAGGTCATGTGTGACCATGAAGATAGTCAGCTTGTGCTCTTTCCATAGCTTGAGCACCAATGCGTGCATATCTGCACGTATACCCGGATCAAGCGCACCAAAAGGTTCATCCAATAACAGAATTCTCGGTTTACCAAGCAAGGCTTGTGCAATGGCCAAACGCTGCTTCATGCCACCAGATAACTCATGCGGGTATTTGTCGACCGCATAACTCAAGCCAACTTGACCTAGTATTTCTAAGGCTTCTTTTACCGCTTCTCTTCGCGCTTTGCCGAACAGCAAACCCGTAAAACCTTTACGCTGAAAACCTTTGCTTGTCACAACGTTTTCTAAAACCGTCATGTGCGGAAACACCGAATACTGCTGAAACACAATGCCCCGATCAGCTCCGGGTTCATTCGGGATAGGTTTGCCATCGAGCAAGATTTCTCCGCGGCTTGGCTCAACAGTTCCCAGTAACATGTTTAAGAAGGTGCTTTTGCCGCAGCCAGACGTGCCAACTAAGGTGACAAATTCACCCTGCTGTACGGTAACATCGAGCCCTTCAAGAACGACATTGTCGCCATAGGTTTTCCAAACCTTGTTCACCTGAAGCATCGGGGTATCAGACGTTTTTTCTATTGCTGAAGAATCAATCATGCTCATTGTCTTATGCTCTCTCATTCCAAGGGAACAACGTTTTGTTCAAGTGCTTTAAGCCTTGATCGATAAAGAACGCGAGCACAGTAATCCATGCAACATACGGCAAGATCACATCCATCGCCATATAACGTCTTACCAAGAAGATGCGGTAACCAAGCCCATCGGTTGAGGCTACGGCTTCAGCAGCAATCAGAAACAGCCACCCAGCACCTAACGATAAGCGCACTGCATCAATCAGTTTTGGAAGGATTTGTGGCAGTACCACACGCATTAAAATCTGACTCG
>NZ_LWGF01001231.1:0-746 GCF_001635355.1 Oleiphilus sp. HI0125 | reverse complement strand
TCTTGTATTCGGTTTTTTATTAACGAATTGTTGCTAGAACCTGTTTTTAGAGTGTATTGAACTTTAAGCGTTTTTTTTAATTATTTAGGTAATAAAAAGCCCGAGTACGTCTCCATGCTCGGGCTTTCAAACGCTTTAGGCCTTGGCATTTCAAGGCCTAATTTTTCTAGTCAATGACTAGCCAACAATCTTAAGTGGCACTGCCAAATCTTCAGAAGGTGGTGCGAAAGAAGTTAGGTTAATACCGTCAACCGCTTCTTTGTACTCTTCCAAAGTTGGGAAACGACCAAGAATCGTTGAAAGAACAACCATTGGCGTTGAGCCTAGTAGTGATTCACCTTTCTTCTCAGCAGAGTCTTCTACTACACGGCCTTGGAATAGACGCGTAGAAGTTGCTAGCACAGTATCACCTGCTTCTGCTTTCTCTTGGTTACCCATACATAAGTTACATCCAGGACGCTCAAGGTAAAGGATGTTTTCGTACTTAGTACGTGCTGCTTCTTTTGGATTGTCGTCGTCAAACGTGAAACCAGCGTACTTAGCTAGGATGTCCCAGTCGCCTTCTGCTTTTAGTTCATCAACGATGTTGTACGTTGGTGGCGCAACAACAAGTGGTGCGTTAAACGTAATAGGACCTTTCTTCTCAAGGTTACGAAGCATTGCTGCGATGATTTGCATGTCACCTTTGTGAACCATACAAGAACCAATGAAGCCAAGGTCAACCTGGCGGCCATCGTAGTAAGAAG
>NZ_LWGF01001230.1:0-665 GCF_001635355.1 Oleiphilus sp. HI0125 | reverse complement strand
CGCCTGACATCAACTCAGTACTTGCTCAGCGATTAGAAAATGCTGGAGCGATCATCTTAGGTAAAACCAATGTCCCAATGCTTCTATCAGATTGTCAGACCTTTGGTCCGCTCTACCCGACTGCAAACAATCCCTACGATCTTCGTAGAACTCCCGGTGGAAGCACAGGAGGTGGTGCCGCTGCACTTGCAGCCCAATTGAGTTATGCAGAAATTGGCAGCGATATTGGCGGTTCTATTCGAAACCCAGCTAACTTATGCGGATTGTTTGGCTTAAAGCCGACTACCAATGGACATATACATGATGGCCATGTTCCACCTCTACCAAACAGAGGAACCGGTTTTACAGCGCTAAACAGCACCGGCCCTCTGGCGCGAAGCGCTAGCGACATTGAGCAAATTTATAAGGTCTGTTATCAACCCTTACCTGAATACCAACAATACCTAGACATTCAGACATCCACACCGATTCACAACAAGCTCGCGAATTATAAAATCGCTTATTACGATGAATTGGCTGGAGTTCAATGCTCCGCCCCTACTCAGCGAGGGCTTCAGCGTGTCGTAAAATGCTTAGAAGATCAAGGCGCGCAAGTAAGCAAAATTCGCATTGATGAGCAATTAGCCGACAAAACGCTGAAGACCTGGGTCAAGTTATTTGGTTTC
>NZ_LWGF01001229.1:0-621 GCF_001635355.1 Oleiphilus sp. HI0125 | reverse complement strand
CGTTATCCATAATCTTGTCGAACATTTGTTCTAAGCGCGATGCATCACCGAGAGTCTGAAATTCCTCGTCTACTTCAAACTCGACGTGCACCGGTTCTTCCCAATGATCAAAGTAACGATGCAGGAACTTAGTTAGATCTAAGCTGGAGAGCTGTTCTGATTGCATTGCGCTCTCTAAGCTCGCGGCCTCAGTAAGGTGCGCAGTGATTTGATGAAGTTGGTCCGCGCCTGCATCGATCCGTTCCAAGTAACGATTACCTTTGAGTTCTGGTTGCGTTTCAGTCAGTAATTCAATCGAGGTTTTGAGTTTATTTAGCGGGTTTGAAATCTCGTGACGCAAGGTCTGCGGTATACGTTCTAAGAACGAAGTATATGCACGTTGTTTTTGAAGCAGTTGCGTAATCGCGCGCGATAGATCGCCGATCTCGTCGGGGAAGTTTTTACTCGCCTGAATCTCTGTTTTTTCGATACGCCCATGTTCGTCAATCGAGCGCTGTGATTCTGCGTTTAACTGAGTAACACGGCGTACCAAAAAGAATGCGTATCCCACGAAAATGAGTATCACAATGCAAATAGCAAATGCCAAACGAAAAGCGATGGATCGTACTTTATCTTCTTCTT
>NZ_LWGF01001228.1:0-849 GCF_001635355.1 Oleiphilus sp. HI0125 | reverse complement strand
GATGCGCTGGCTGTGTGCTACTTCAGGTGATATCGCGACCAAATAAGCGTGGTTGCCATAGTGATAAGCCAGCACTGCAACGATGCTACAAATAATCACCAACATCACTAAATCATTCACCGTAGTGACGAGAATGGAGCCAAACATCACTTGTTCTATCAAGTGAGCGTTGACGTGTTTTGCAACATACAAAAGCAGAGCTGCCCCTAAGGCGAGAGCAAAGGATAAGAACACGCCAATTAAAGCGTCATAAGGAATGCTTGATCGTCCTTTGATCCACTGCAGTAACAGCGCGAAAAGAATAGAGAAACTAAATAAACTGATCAGTGGTGACTCTACTGGTTCACCCAGTAATATGCCGATGCTAACGCCGGTTAGTACGCTATGACCTACAGCCTCAGATAAAAACGCAAGTCGTTTTACGACAACAAGTGTTCCAAGTAAGCCTAGAAGTGGGCCTATCATCATGCTGGCAAGCAGGGCGTTTATAAGGAATTCATAGCCGAACATATCTGGCAATAAGCCCGCGTTCACCCAATCATTAAATTGTCCATAAATGATATTCATGAAACTGCCCCTTCTTGATCAAAAGGAGTTTGCTGAACTTGAATGGCTCTAGGATCGATTTCTCGAATTGTTTTATCAACCCAGAAGCAATGATCACAATGCTCACGAATAAGTGTCCAGTCGTGCTCGATCATTAGTATCGTGCCGCCAGCCGCTCTAAACTTTTTTAGAATATTTATGGATTCTGTTTTTCCTTGCTCATCAAGTCCAGTCATTGGCTCGTCAAGAATGAGTAGCCCAGGATTTTGTAATAGGGCGGTTGCCAGCATTAAGCGTTGTCTT
>NZ_LWGF01001227.1:0-852 GCF_001635355.1 Oleiphilus sp. HI0125 | reverse complement strand
ACGGATCAGGTTCATTAAATAGAGGGAAGCGCTCTTTGTTTGCCGCCCAATCAAAATTCCCTGAGTCAACAATGGCGCCACCGATCGCTAGGCCGTGGCCGCCAATGTATTTTGTTAGAGAGTGAACAACGATATCGGCGCCAAGTTTGAAAGGCTGGCAGATGTAAGGTGTTGCAACGGTATTGTCGACGATAACTGGAATGCCATGACGATGCGCTATCTCAGATAGCTTTTTGATATCAACAATGTTGCCGGCGGGATTTCCAATCGATTCACAGAACAGTGCGCGAGTTTTATCATCAATCAAGGATTCCATTTTCTCGAAATCTCGATGGTCACACATTTTTACTTCTATTCCTTGTTGCGGAAAAGTATGAGCAAACAGATTGTAAGTGCCACCATATAATTGACTCGTGCTCACTATGTTATCTCCAGCACGAGTTAAGCATTGAATAGAGTATGTGATGGCCGACATGCCAGATGAAACCGCCAACGCACCGATGCCACCCTCCATTTCCGCGATTCGTTGCTCTAACACGCCTGTGGTTGGGTTCATGATTCGCGTATAGATATTTCCGGGTACTTTCAGGTCAAACAGATCTGCGCCGTGTTGGGTGTTGTCGAAGGTAAATGATGTGGTTTGATAGATCGGTACAGCAGCAGATTTGGTAGTAGCTTCGGATTCGTAGCCATGATGTAATGCTAGTGATTCTAATTTCATTGTTACTCTCTTTATTCTCTTGATGAAGCGATTTTCAACTTCTTTTTATAATGGCTTTTTATGCAGCATTGCAATAGACATGTGCCGCGTATTGGTAAAGTTTTGTTTAGGAACAAACAACTATGAACCCT
>NZ_LWGF01001226.1:0-1863 GCF_001635355.1 Oleiphilus sp. HI0125 | reverse complement strand
CTATGCGCAATGTGACTCTCTATTGATTGGCGACAAGTGTGGCGCTCATACCTTCCCTTACATCGAAAACAAAAATAAGAGTGCGATCGTCGAGCACGAAGCGACGACCTCAAAAGTCAGCGATGACCAACTGTTCCTTTGCCAACAACGAGGCATTGATGCAGAGCAAGCCGTTTCAATGATTGTTAACGGTTTCTGTAAGGAAGTATTCAAAGAGCTTCCGATGGAATTCGCGGTTGAGGCAACCAAGCTATTAGAAGTCAGCCTTGAAGGCAGTGTAGGTTAATTAAAGATTAAATCTTGCGGCGAGTTGTGCGACGCATACGAATGGAAAAGACGAATGTTAGACATTAAAGATTTACAAGCATCAGTTGAAGAAAAGCAAATCCTTAAAGGCTTGAACCTTGAGGTTAAGCCTGGCGAAGTTCACGCAATCATGGGCCCAAATGGGAGCGGTAAAAGTACACTTTCTCAGGTACTCGCAGGCAACGAAGCTTATGAAGTGAACGGCGGCACGGTTACTTTTAATGGCCAAGATCTCCTTGACATGTCGATTGAAGACCGCGCGCGTGAAGGTGTGTTTCTAGCATTCCAATACCCTGTTGAAATTCCAGGCGTCAGCAACCTTCAGTTCTTGCGCACCGCGATCAACAACATTCGCCAACATCGCGGCGAAGGTGAGATCAACGCAGCGGAATTCATGAAGCAAGCTAAAGCAAAGATCCAACAGGTAAATCTTGACCCATCTTTCTTAAAACGTGGCGTCAACGAAGGTTTCTCTGGCGGCGAGAAAAAGCGTAACGAGATCATGCAGATGCTGATGCTTGAGCCATCACTAGCGATTCTTGATGAAACTGACTCAGGCCTAGATATCGACGCACTACGTGTTGTGGCTGATGGCGTAAACGCGCTTCGCTCTCCAGATCGAGCGGTTGTTATGGTTACGCACTACCAGCGCTTGCTTGATTACATTGTTCCAGATTATGTTCACGTTTTGGCTGGCGGTAAAATCATCAAATCAGGCGGCAAAGAGCTTGCACTTGAGCTTGAAGAAAAAGGCTACGGCTGGTTAGGTCTTGAAGACAACGCAGAAAGCGAGGCATAAGCGATGACTCAACTCAGCTCTTTGGCTGTCGTTGAAGCGCATCAGCTTAACTCTGCTCTTCCAAGCCAAATTCAAACATTACAGAAAAACGCACAAGAGAAACTATCTACGCTTGTTGTGCCAACGCGCAAAACAGAGCATTGGAAGTATTCTGCAAAGCGTTTAGGTGATCTAAGCCTTCTCAGTAACAACTCTGAGACAGTAAGCACCACAGCATTTGTCGAAAATGCTATCTACATAGACATCTCAGCTGCTGGTATTGACGCCGCGGCATTAAGCGAGATCGAAGAATCGGGCTTAACTCTTCAAGCTTTTACGCAACTTAGTGATGAAGACTGCTCAGCAATCATTGAACTTGCAGAATATGAGCGCGGAGAGCTTGAACAAATCAATACCGCTCTTTTCAATGATGGACTAGTCATTCGCATTGCTAAAAATGCCGTGATTGAATGCCCGATCATTTTGAACTTTGTGCAAGATGAAGCGGGACTTACAACACCTCGTGTGTATATCGAACTGGAGCAAAGTGCGCAAGCTACAGTCATTGAAAACTATGCAATCGCTGATGTAGACGGAGCATTCTGCTCTAGCCAAACAACAGCGCTGATTGGTGACAACGCAAAGCTTACTTATTTGCGTCAAAATCCTTTAGGCAGTGCGTTCCGTATAGGCGGAACCACGCGTGCAATTCTAAAACGTGATGCGAATTTTGAAAGCCATATTCTTTGCTTAGGGTCAGCCATGGCACGCCATGACCT
>NZ_LWGF01001225.1:0-777 GCF_001635355.1 Oleiphilus sp. HI0125 | reverse complement strand
AAACATTTATCCCCAGCTATAGCGTGTTGCTGGAATATTACGAGATGGGCGGCTTTGTAATGTTGCCGCTCATTATCGTCTCCATATTGTTGTGGTATGCCTTAGTTTATCGCGTCATGACGGTGCGCTCTAGTCAGCACAAGCCTCGTGATTTAGTGAGAAAAGCTAAGAAAGGAAAGCGCAAGTTTTTGAATCTGAAATCCGTCACTGCCGAAGCCGCAAAATTTGCGATGGATACTTCTCGTGAGTATCGCAGTCCAGTGAACGTGAAAGCGCGTATCGACGAGCATTTTTTTAATTTGAAAGAAACCATGGCGAGGCATCGTAGCTTAGTGCGTTCGCTCGTTGCTGTTGCTCCGTTGTTAGGTTTGCTCGGTACAGTCGATGGAATGATGGAGACCTTTGACTCCCTAGGCACGATGTCGCTATTTACGCAAACCGGCGGCATTGCAGGCGGGATCAGTAAGGCGCTATTTACAACACAAGTAGGTTTGGCGATTTCTATCCCAGGCTTACTTGTTGGACGAATGATTGAGCGCAAAGAGCGCAATGTCTGTCGAGAGTTGGATCAAATTCGAGACTTAGTGTGCGCTCAAAAGCAAGCGTCTCTGAGCAAATAAAATAAGCGAGAAAGAATATGAGATACAGACAAGAGAGCGAGCAAGAAGGGCAGGTAGATATCTCTCCATTGATCGACATGGTGTTCATCTTGTTAATCTTCTTCATGGTGACGACTACGTTCGTTAAAGACATGAAACTAGATCTTGAACGACCGAA
>NZ_LWGF01001224.1:0-914 GCF_001635355.1 Oleiphilus sp. HI0125 | reverse complement strand
TTTGCTGGTGTAAGAACGGATCTCGAACTCAATATCATCGAAGAGCCCGTTACTATCTTCTCACAGCCAACAGAAGATTATCTGCCTTCTGTTCAAGCGTGTCTGGTCACTGGTATCACTCCACAAAAAGCAATGGCAGAGGGTGTTTCAGAAGCTCAGTTTGCAAAAAACATTTCGGAAATCTTTTGTCAGGCAGAAACCTGCGTTGCGGGTTACAACAGTGTCCGATTTGATGATGAGGTGAGCAGAAACCTGTTTTATCGCAACTTTTATGATCCTTATGAAAGAGAGTGGAAAAACGGGAATTCTAGGTGGGACATTATTGATGTTGTTCGGCTTGCTTATGCTTTACGTCCTGACGGTATTAATTGGCCTACTGGCGATGATGGCAAGGTGTCCTTCCGACTAGAGAAGTTAACAGAAGCAAATGGCATCGCGCATGAGGCTGCGCACGACGCTATGTCTGATGTGTATGCCACGATTGAACTAGCCAAATTGATTAAGCAAAGGCAGCCAGCTTTATACAAATTTGCATTCGATATGCGCAGTAAGACCGCAGTCCAAAATTTTCTGGATCAGCATCAAGGGCAACCGTTTTTGCATGTATCGTCAAAAATTGCCGTAGATAAGGGTTGTATAGGGATGATGTATCCGTTGATGCCGCATCCTACTAATAAAAATGCAATTATTGCTTTTGACCTTCGTCAGAACCCCAATGTTCTTCTTCAGCATTCATCCGATGAGATCAAGGCGCTGTTGTATAAAAAAACTGAACTAGATAGTTCAGGTAACCCAGTAAATATTCGTCCTGCTTTGAAGTTAATTCATTTGAATAAATGCCCAATGCTCGCGCCAGCGTCAATGATTAAGGTCATTCCCGAAGAGCGTTTAAAGGCTTGGGGGATGGATCTCGA
>NZ_LWGF01001223.1:0-1091 GCF_001635355.1 Oleiphilus sp. HI0125 | reverse complement strand
AGCAGAAACGCTCACTCCAGCGGCGACGGCTTTCATGGCATGATTGCTCATGTAACGGATGACCGCGCGATACAAACCAAATTTGGTGAATGCCAGTAAACTGCATGCAACGGTAAGGCACATTGCTAAGACACTCGCGCCTGAATCTGGAACATAAAAAGTATCGAGACGAAGACAGAACGCCATCCAAATCGCAACAGGTAGCGAGATGGAATCTATGAGCAATGAAACAAGTCTTTTTTGATAACGAGGTAAAAAGAGAAGGTTTTTTAGCACGTCCTGCTTATCCCTAGATCACATCCAATGACTGCTTGAGGCATCTTTCGCGCCCTATTTATAGCTTTTTATAGTCAACGAGCGCTGAGCTGTCGAGCAAGAGGGCATTTATTTTTTCGCCAGAAGCTAATTTTTATTGTGAATAACATGCACCAGTTTGTCATAAAGCGAGCCATAGTAAAAGCTAGTTTGTACACTCTCTGTAGATTGGTTATTCTTTGGCCCGTTGCATGGAATTGCCTTGCGCAAGCAACTCTCACCAAAGCCTAAACGGAGGAAGTAATGGCTCGGACCTACGTTTATATACTTGCACGAAAATACACCCACTCGCTCACCGTAAAACAGACAAACTGCTTATTTACAAGCATCCGCTTTTCGCGCGCGAATAACTTCAATGCCGACGGATTTCCGATTGCACGTATTGACGATTTAGTCTATTACGAAGAATATAGAGATAGATTGGTTGCAAATACTCGCTGCAAAGAACTAAGAACAACCGACGAGCCTACTTTGCAAAAAATGGTCGAAACACTTAACCCCCATTGGGATGATCTATGGCCACAGATTTCGATCAGTAATCGATTTGTTGATAAAGCCCTCAAACTTTATCAAAAGACATGGGCGGCAAAGGACAAAAGCTATCGAATTGAGTAATCTTGATTCATGATAATGATCAAAAGTAAGGATGCAGAATGAGCAACAATATTGTTTGGCACAATCAGGCAGTAAGCGCTGAACGACGTGCCGATCAAAAGAAGCAAAAACCTTGTTTATTATGGTTCACTGGCTTAAGCGGTGCTGGTAAGTCAACCGTG
>NZ_LWGF01001222.1:0-17928 GCF_001635355.1 Oleiphilus sp. HI0125 | reverse complement strand
GAAACAAATCACTTATTTACCAGCATTAGCGGAAAAGGTTTACCTCATGCTTCCACAAGAAGGCTCAATCACAGTCCATCAAAGCACCCGCCTCTCACCCACTGAAGCGGCAGATCTAGCTCGACGAGTCATACAGATCAACCAAGACTACAATACGATAAATGCCGCACTTAGTTCTAGCGATGCGATACGCACAACCGCACTGAATCAACTACTAGTCCAGATCGAACAAGTAATCGAGCAAGACATTCCAGGAGCGGCAACTTTAAACCTTGCCGGTCGGATTAGCTTTGATTTGGACTTAACAGAGCTGGCGAATGAATACTTTCAGCGCGCCGGCATGCTTGAGCCAAGCAATGCGAATTACCTGCTAAACAATGCGAATGCCCAAGCACTCCTAGGCAACTATTCACAAGCGCAAGCCTTATTCAATAAAGTGCTCGATCTTGAGCCAAGCTCTATGCCTGGATTTACCGGTATCGCATTCTGTTTACTCGAAACCAAACAATATGATGCTGCTTTCTTGCACTACCGCAGTATCTTGGCACATGGCCATACAAGCACAGAAATTCATCACCAAATAACAGAGTGCATCGAGAACCTTCAATGCGATACCTACACCATTGAGTTAGAGCTGCTTCTTAATTACCTGCTTCGTCTAGAAGATATCGATACGCGTCGTTTGATTGAGTTCGCTGGGCAGTTAGTCACGCATAAATATGATCTAACAAATCCTGAAGCCGCACTAGACATCGATGTACTTGCTCAAGATGAATTGCTTCTTTGTATCTTAGAGACGGGCGTTGTACCTAGCGTACATTTCGAAGAGTTAGTAACCCTACTTCGACTTTCAATCTTTTCAGAATGCGCGATCAACCAGACTCTTCGGACTGAGCTTCAAGCCTGCGCAATCGCAATTGGTGTTTACGCATCCCACACCGACTACGCACTTATAGCGACAGAAGAAGAACAAAACCATATCAAGGCAATACAGCTTCAGATCGCAACGAATATCGGCTACGAAAAGGCAGATATAGATGATATTTCAGGGGCATTAATTCTCTTGGGTATGTACGAAGCACTCTACGTGCAGAGCTTCTCGTTTGACTTACTACGCTACGACTTAGAAGACTGGCCAATCGCAATGCAAAGCCTGTTAGATGCGTCATTATATCAGCTCAGCAAAGAGCATCACGCTCGCTACACATTGTTTGGTCAAACGATGGCGGAACTGTTAGAGAACGGCCTTCCACGAAGTAAAGAACGCTGGGCGGCGATCAAGTCTCCTCAGAAGAAAGACTTCTACGCAACCTTGAAACAAAAGCTGGCACCAACTCTTCCACCTTCGAGTTGGCAAGGTAAAACTGTTCGCGTGTTATTACTTGCCTGCGGTTCTGGCCAAAAGGCCTTCGACTACGCCAATCAGTTCACTAATGTTTCTGTCCTAGGCGCTGACGTGAGCCAAATAGACATGGCCTATGCCCATATGCGTACTCAACATAGCGCATGTGATAATCTTGAGTTCGCTGTTGCTGACTACGCGCTACCACCACAAGACATCGAAAAGTTTGATTATATCGAGTTTGGGCAAGGCTTTGATTTCTCAAAGCTAGACGCATGGATCAACCTGTTAAATGATGATGGCGTTGCGCGCATTAACTGCCCAGGCACGGAACACAGAGAGATCACTGGTGTACTCACCGAGCTAGTAAAAGCCCGCGGCATGCAAGCAAACCTAGACAATATTCGACTGATTAGAAGCTCGATCCTGTTGGAAAAAGAAAGCGGGTTATGGAACAAGCTTCTTGAAAGCCCATTCTTCTACAGTGCGTCTGGGTGTAGAGACATATTGTTTAATGACAACGCACACTTCTATACCGTTGAACAAGCGTTCGACCTAATACAAAACGCGGGACTGATTTCAGTGTTTCCGCGACCAAGCGCTCGCAGAGCCGCACAAGCAGAACAAATGCTCGATGTCTTCGTAAGAAAACTTGGTAGCCATTAACTAGCAGCGATAACGTAGATAGTTGAAGCTATCTCAATTCAGTAAAGAGCGACTAGCTATAGTCGCTCTGAAGCCAGCGTTTCCAATCTTCTAATTCATCGACATCAAAACGCTTATCTAATAGCGAGAAACTAAATCCAAGCTCTGTCATGCGATTTTGAACTTGCTCAAGCACGCGATTGGTGCCCCATTCGATTTCACCAAATGATGTAAATCCGCATGCTCTCTGCCCGACTAAGCCAAAGCCTCCATCTTCTGTTGGCGCGAATACAAAATCATGATTGCTAAGCGAATTGATTGCTTGCTGTAAGAAGTCATCATCGAGTACTGGAAAATCACTCCCCACAATAAAGGCATAGTCATAATGCTCTAGGGCATCGAACATAACCCTTTGCATTTTTGCACCTAGATCGCCACTAGGTTGCTCAAGACAATAATCAAAAGTGAGAGAATCGATCCACTCTTTATGACTAATACCGCCTCCGCTCGCAAGTGCCAACTTTACATCAACCTTGTCTCGGGTTTCTCCATACCGATTCAGTTGTTGGTTAACGGCCGCCGTCAAACGAATATGGGCGTCAAGAGCACTCTGCTCACCAACGAAACGAGCAAGGCGTGTCTTTACGTTTCCTAGAACGGGGTACTTTGCAAATTGAATGAAAACAGCACTCTGCATTTTATTTGTCTATAGTAAGAGTAAGAACAACGTTAATAATACTGATCCCAGCATGCTTTTCGATCAAACCTTTAAGTCTTTATACGAAAGTGTCCGTTGCTTTGACGACTCAGAAGTCGACGTCATACTGCAGGAATTACACGACAGCACTCGCCTATCGTTTGTACTCGGCCAATTATTTCCGGGACAAACACTCGATACAACAGATTTGTATGCATGCTCAACGATCGCAGAAATACAAGACTGGCTCATAACGCGATTAGTTCCAAAAATTGAAGGGACTTATTCAAGTTTAACAAGCACAGGCTTAGACCAACTCGATCCAAACACGCCTTATGTATTCATTTCGAATCACCGAGACATTGTTTTAGATCCAGTACTGATAAATACCGCGCTATACAACGATGGCCGCTCTACCGTACACAGTGCAATTGGCGATAACCTCTTGCTTAGTAAAACCGCAACGCGCATGGCATTACTCAATAAATGTTTTCGCGTGAATAGATCGGTCACATCACCAAAAGCACTGCTTCGATCACTCAAACTGCAATCGTCGTATATCTCTGAGATTATCCATACCTTTAATGAGAGTGTATGGCTCGCACAAAGAGAAGGACGTGCGATTAATAATATTGATACGACTAACCCTGCACTCATCAAGATGATGAGTTTAAGCAAGCCAAAAACGGAACAACTCGAATATCTTAACGCACTAAAAATTGTCCCCATCACGCTCTCATACGAATGGGACCCTTGCGATCAGATTAAAGCTAAGCGCATCATCTCACAGTCTAAAAGCACTGTTGAAGAGAAACTCGCTAGCGACAAGTTCGAAACACTCACAGGAATTATTGGAAGTAAGGGGCAGATACATGTTCACTTTGGAGCTCCGGTGTCGCTTGATGGAACAAACGCCCATGTGCAAGACATCTATGATCAGTTTGCTTCAAAGATTGATCGCGAAATGCATTGCGGTTATCGCGTGTTTCCAATTAATTCATTATGCGACAAGTTAGTCCATAATAATTACGCTCCTCCAGCAGATCTGACAGAAGAAGAACAAACCAGTTTAACAGTTTTAAATAAACGCCTTTCAGTCACGATTGAAGACAATTTGATTAATGATCTAGCCAAACAGGTCATCCAAAACTACGCTCAAGCGAGTATCCTCCAGCGCGCTGCATTAAAAGTGTAAGTTTGATTGGGAAATAAGTGGTTTTAAACCTACACTTTGGTAGACTCCGCAGCGCTATTCATTGACCATTTGGTTACCAAACAGGATTCGCCATGAACCGCCTTTTTGTTCAAAATTTAACAGTCATCGACTTCTCATATTTCGACGCTCAACGCGGCATTATGGGAGAAAGCTGGATTGTTGATATTGAATTGCAGGGCGAGCTTGATGATCAAGGTATGGTGTTTGATTTTGGTGACGTTAAAAAGCAAATTAAACAACTCATAGATACCGAAGTTGATCATCGTTTTGTTATCTCAACACAGTTGAAAAACCTGTCGATCGAGCAATCTCAGCATAAAGTCCGTCTAAATTGGGATTCTCAGCTCGGTCACTTTGAACATGAGTCGCCGAAAGACTCTGTCGTGTTGCTTGACGCCAAAACAGTCAACACGAAAAGCATCTCTAAATACCTTGAAGATAAGATCCTAGATGTACTGCCAAGCAATGTGACTGGCGTTACGCTTAAGCTTTATGAAGAGCAAATCGAAGGTGCGTATTATCATTACAGCCACGGATTAAAGAAACACTTAGGCAATTGCCAACGCATCGTACATGGCCATCGTTCTAAAATTGAGATATTTGAGAATCACAAACGCAGTTCTGAATTAGAAGATTACTGGAGTGCGTGCTTCCGAAACATTTATATCGGCACAAAAGAGGACGTAAAGAAAGTTCTCGATATCAATGGCAAAGAACACACGAGTTTCTGTTACACCGCGCAACAGGGTCGCTTCAAACTAACCCTACCATCTAAACGTGTTCATATCATCGACACCGATAGTACCGTTGAACTAATCGCTGCGTACATTGCAGACCAGTGCCTCGCGAAACATCCAAACAACCACTATCTCGTGAAAGCATACGAGGGTGTAGGCAAAGGCGCGATAGCTGAAAGAAAGTAAGCAAAATTTAAACTTTTTAGCCCCTAATTCAATGGGCTGTTTTTAATTGTTGTGCTTTACTAAGTCGCAATAACTAACAACTATCGCTTACACCATGACTTTAATCGCCAGAATATCTGTCTTACTGCCTTTTTTATTAGCTTCTTCCCTGCTTTCGTTTAATAGCTTTGCCGAAGAAACTATTAGCGAAGATGAACAGCCCGAATACACTAAACATAGAGATGTTCCAGAACGATTTATACAGCAACAACAAACTGACAAACTCTCCTTTGTCATTACCCCGCATAGGCGAAACTATATTCTGCCAATAAGCCATCAAGAATCCCCAAACAACGAACCCTGGATAGCAGCTGGTACTTATCGAGATGAACAACCATTTCAACACAATGAAATAAAACTACAAATCAGTTTCAAAGTGCCCTTACTTGAAGATCGCTTATTTAATGACGGCGATGGTATTTATTTTGGTTTCACTTCGAAGTCATTTTGGCAAGCATATAACAGTAATATCTCTGCACCCTTCCGTGAAACAAACTATCGACCAGAAATCTTCTATCAAACGCCGTTTTATATAGATGACATCGACGGAGCATTCTTTTTTAGAACAGGCATTGAGCATGAAAGTAATGGGCGAAGCCAGTTACTGAGCAGAAGTTGGAATCGCGCTTTTGTCGGTCTTGGTTATGCTACGAATGGCTGGGCTTTGTATCTTCAACCATGGTATCGATTACCTGAAGACGCGAAAGAGGATGATGGAGATCCATCAACGCCGCCACCCGCCAAAGGCGACGATAACCCCGATATCGAGGACTACTACGGCCACTTTGAACTCACTGCAGTATACAAGCGCGATAACTATCAAGTAGCTAGTATTATTCGCGCCAACACCAGCACCCACAAAGGCGCCGTCGAACTCAATTATAGCTTCCCACTGCATGGTCGATTACGTGGTCTAGTACAGTATTTTGACGGCTACGGCGAGAGTATGATCGATTACGATTATCGTGTGCAGCGCTATAGCTTGGGAATTTTGCTCACAGAGCTTCTGTGAGCAAGTAATTGAGGAATAAACCTTATGCTGCGTGGCAGCTTACTTGAGGACGACTCACTTTCTCTATACGACGCAAGGGCATAGCATCCACTAAGCGTATAAGGTCGTTTGCCTTCAGCGGCATGTGAGCGCGAAGTTTCACTTTCCCGTCTTTACCAACAAGGACGAGCAGCTCGTTATAAGGTCCAACATCTAATTCGTCTTTCAAAAACGAAACTTCTTCGTTCGATAGTGCTGCTCCATCGACAATGCTGTGTCCATCACCAACGATTGTCAGCACCTCCATGTCGCGCTTGTAAAACTCACACTCAAACTGTGCAAATGCTTTCAGCTGTTCTCTCAATGCTGGATGTTTTTCTGAACTTGTAAATAACAGTATTGGACGGGTATCAAATAGATAACCGTCTAGAGAGCCTGCTTGCGCACTCGAAACTAACGGCAGTGCAACAAATAACTTCCAAACAAGAATACGTACCAAGCGCTTTGACATGAGCATCACCTACGAAGTTATTGAGTCCACTTTACTTACGCAATAGATAGTCGTTTAGTGTGATACGCACTACAAAAAAGTGCGGATTTTTTGTAAGCGAGCGTGTAGTTATGTAGCCACAGAGTGCGCTTAATTTATCGCTAGGGTTTGCGACATACTGGCGCAGGTTTACGATTTAGCGCGGCACGATAGATAGCTCCAACCGCGTTTTGTTCTTTTTCTAGATCCCTAATGCGTCGATCATTTGATGGGTGTGTAGACATAAATTCCGCAGGAGCTTTGCCGCCTGATGCTTTCTTCATATTCTGCCAAAGAGCAACCGCTTCGCTAGGGTCAAAGCCGGACTGGGCCATCAGATACAAGCCAATGTAATCAGCTTCAGTCTCGTGCGCACGACTATATGGGAGTAACACTCCAAACTGCGCACCTAAGCCTAATGCGCCAAGTATTTCAGGCTTATACTCGACACCTTCCAACGCTATAGCTCCGACTTGTTGCGCAACTTGATTCGTCATTGCTAACGAGACCCTTTCAGCGCCATGGCGTGCATCAACATGGGCAATTTCGTGACCGATTACCGCCGCTAACTGATCAGGAGTTTCAGCGAGCGAAATCATACCCGTGTGGACACCAATTTTTTTACCCGGCAACGCAAAAGCATTAGGGCTAGCATCTTCAAAAACCGCGACCTCCCAATCGGCTGGATTTCTCTGGTCAGCGATCAAAATCGCATCGCTGATACAGCGGACGTACTCCAATGGTTTGCCAACAACCAGCTTATCGTTGCCTTCCTTTAACTTATCGAAGCTCGCTGCGCCCATCTGATTCATCTGCGCGTCACTGACTAAAATTAACTGGTGACGCCCGGTCGGAGAACTTGCACATCCAACGATCCAAACAACTAAAATCACCACAACACTGGCCCGAAACATTTCATTTACTCCGATATTTTTTCACTATCATACATTGAAACATTTCATGCCTTAAATACAACAAAACACAAACCCTAAATACAAAAAAGCCCCGCTAAGTAGCGAGGCATTTTTATGCTCATAGACCGCTATTTTAATTCTACGCCTTCTAGTTTTATGCCGTCTTCAATGTTAGAACGAATCAAACGAAGCGTTCCCTGCCCTTCGTCTTCTTGTACGACTTCAAGACCATCTTTGTTCTCTTTTTTATTACCCGCTGTATTCACACGAATAACAAACGCATCGACATTGCCCTCGCCCTCTTCCTCGAAAGTGAAACCCTCTCCGCCGTTGTTAAAGGCATCTGTACGACGAACAAACACGCTCAAATCACCAGCATCTTCTTCCGACATTTTAAATGCATCATCATTGTTCTCGATACCACGGTTACGAATAAAGGCTGCATCGATTCCACCATTTCCGGCCTCATCGTAATCAACGCCTTCATCAAGATTTAGGCTAATCAAGCTCTTCGACATAAAGCTATATATGCTGCCATCGCCCGCTTCATCTAAATCAATTCCATCGTCAAGATCCAGCGCGAACTCGTATTCTTTGATCGAACCGTCTTCGTACAAGTCGATAGCAATTTCGATACAGGTATCATCTAAGCTACCTGACGGAATAGCTAAATCTGCTTCCATTAGCTCTCCAGGTTCAAATTCACCATCAGCCTCAACGCCTGGGAACAATGCCGGATCGCAATACGCGCCATTTGATAAAAACTGACTACGAACAACGTCAGCATAAATGCTGCCCTCGTTACCTTCATCAAGCTCAACGCCATCGGCACCCACATTTTGGAAAGTAGAATTACGAGAGTAAAAAATAATGTCGCCCGCACCACGGTCATCAACACGTAGACCGTCTGCGTCAAACTTACCGTTGCCAACATCATTAATCATAGAATTGATCATAGTGACCTGAATAGAAGCATCTGAACCTTCACCTGCACCACCCGATCCAGCTCCACAGGCGTCAGAAAGGCTACAGTCAGAAACATGCACGCCATGATTAGCAAAGCCCTGAACCGTCACATTTTTTAGGCTTAGACTGACGGTGCCAGTTTGGTCATCACGAACATCGATAAAAATACCTTTGCCGGCAAGCTCGCCGTCCAAATCTGCGCGGTTTTCAATGCTGTACGTATCGACTAAACCCTCAAGCGTAAGATCGCTAATCGCAAGGTTTGCGCCTTCATTGATCGACAATAGGGTCGCATTCTTTGGCAATTTCACGGTTTGACCCGAGCCAAAAATACGCAATGATTTCTGACTGTCGTAATTGAGCGTATCGCTTAGTTCGATCATGTTTACGTCCGGCATGATATAAACCGTTCGTGCTTTCTGAGATTCCAACGCGTCACGCAAAGACCCCTTGCCCGAGTCATCACCATTGGTGACCAAAGCAAAAGATCCAGCATGTGCAGTGACACTTGAAATTGAAAGGATGGCAGCGCTAAGAAGCTTTAGTTTCATTATTTTATCTCCGAAGTAATAACAGTAGTTCAGAGCAATAATGTGCGCTGTATGTGTCTTTTTTATTGCAGTTTTTTGGCGTTATTGTTACAGCATAACCATATTGGTTTCGTAACCCGCTTTGGCAAAGCCTTCTTGAATACTAGCAAGATTTTCATCTACGAAGTCGATGAATTGGCGTGCGACAATTGAGGGCCGCTTAGAACGAGGGTGAACTAAACACCAGGTACGACGAATCGGAAAACCCTCTAATTCAGGGCTAATTAAGGCCCCAAGTCTAAGTTCGCTAATCACACTGAGCTTAGGCAAAACCGCGACGCCCAAGCCTGCCAAGACGCCATGCTTTGTTGCATCGTTTGAACCAAACTCCATACTTGGTTTTAACTTCAAACCATGCTCCTGACAGTGCTGTTCCAAAGCAAGTCTGCTACCCGAACCTCGCTCACGAATCAGTACACCAGAACCAAAAAACTCTTCAGCGCCCAATGTTTCTAATTGGCTCAAGGGATGCTGCGGAGACATCACCGGTATCAATTCATTATCTAAAAACGGATACGATGAGAATGGCTTTTCAGTCGGAACAATACCCATAATAACGAGGTCGCCCTCATTACGATTAAGCCGCTCAATCGCCTTTGCGCGGTTTACGACACTAACTTGAACGTTCACCGCAGGATTTTGTTCAAGAAAAGGTCGAAGTACGTAAGGCGTGATGTACTGTGCCGTATTCACGGCTGTAATCTGCAAATCACCAGAGACCTGTCCCTCTAAGCTGTGTATCTCGTTCTGCAATTTACGCAGTTGCTCGAAGATCGACTCACAGCTTTCTGCCACCATCTCGGCAGCGGGAGTAACAAACAACTTGCGCCCGACAAACTCGAACAACTGAACATTTAAGGCTTCTTCGAGCAGTTTAATTTGAGAGCTCACGGCAGGCTGAGACAAACCTAATTGATCAGCAGCTTTGCTATAACCACTCGTCTCATAAACGGCTTTAAATATCTGTAGCTGGCGAAGCGTTAAGCGATTAAGTAACTTTTGAACTGATAACTGCATGGGCGTGAGAGCTTATTTATTTGGAGACGGGAGTATCCCGCTAGCCTGAGTTAAATTCAACTCTGTACCCAAGCCGCTCATCACACAACACACAACTAGTTGGGTATTTTTATGACCAAACATTGCACCTAAGCCCGTTTCGCATCTTGCTGAGTCTGTTGAACCGGCTCCAATTGATTGTGTACATATACTTGGTCTAGCGCACGCCTTGCTTGAGGTAGCTGCCTTTGGATACGCAACCAAACCTTCACCAATATGAACAGTGGAGCTTGTGCCAACAAGTTGAGACGCGACCGATACAACCACCACGGAATAATCCGCGTGGCTTTCACCAAGTTCTCAAAGCTGTTGACCATACAATACGGTAAATCTTCAACATTCTCTGGGTGAGGCACAGGGAAACAAACTTCATTTTTCTGGGCATCACTTAAGGAGCTTGTTTCTAATCGGCCGATATATGCTGCACTGAATACTTGCTGGCAAACTAAGATAGGTTGCAAGGTAATATGACCATCCGCAAAAATCGATTTCGCACGTCGTTTAGCGAGACCATTAGCACTGCAATTCACAATCAAAGCGTTGCGCGAGAGTGCCTGTTCCTCGCCGGACTCAAAATGCAAATGCGTGGTTGATACACGGGCAACGCGGCCCTTGCGCAACACCTGTTTGATTGATTTAAGCTGTTCTAGCTCTGGCATGCTTACCGTAGCGCATCGCCACTTGGTCGGCTGCACATTTTTATCGAGGCGGAATACAATGCCTTCGCGTTCCATTTGCAAAAACGCATCATCAATTTCAGCATTATCAATTAGGCCCTGTAATTGCCCCGACAGCATGTTGCCCACCGTATTCGGGGCGGCCATCTCACGCGGCCACATCCACATGTCATTCGAGATTACCCATTGAATGCGTTCAGGGATCACACCGTTATCAAGAAGATATAAAATGGCATCGATCCCAGTTTTACCGGCACCAACCACCACATATTTAGAAAAAGAGCGTTCGAGTTTAGTCAGCGCATTAGGTGCGACTAACTGAACGTCCCCATCCACTTTATAACGTGGTGGATGCGTCGCAGGTACCTCGACACGCATATAACCGCTATCGACAATCTTGCGCTTTACGTGGATTCGATACGACACGCCTTCGTCTATGTTGGAAGCAACCGTCGCGATTGCTCCCTTGTCGAGTGGCTGCTCACCCACAAAATCACATTTGAATAAAAAGCGTGCACGCCCAGTACTTACTAAGTTTTTAGAAATACGTTCAAAGTAATGAATGATTTGAGGGCGACTAGAAAGGTCTGTTTTCGATTCACTTAACTCAAGTGAGTTCACCCCGTAAGCTATTGCTGGCTGATGAAGCTTAACGTGATCATAGGCATCAACCCAATGCCCGCCCGACATGCCGCGACGCTCTACAAACACGATGCTTGCTTGTTTGTCGTGTTTGAGCAATTCATCAGCAAATGCCAATCCCATCGCACCAGCACCGATGATCAAATAGTCCGCCTCTAATTGTTTTATTTCGGACATAGTTCCTCCTATAACAAGGTCTGTATACAATAAGCACCATAGCGCTACCGAGAGGTTTTATGACTTAGCTTCTGAAAAAGCATGTCGCGCAAGAACATAAAAGGAATATAACGAAACAAAGCTAAACACCAACGCTGGCACTAATCCTAAAATGCCCCATATATTGGTTTCACCGAGTCGATTATCACCGAAGGTCAAAGCTCTACTTGCCGAAAGCATCCCGCCCCAATAAAACATGGTGTTGCCATAGCCCGCGCCTACAATCATCCAAAACAGCTTTTTCTCTAGGCGCTCTGGTGCATTCAATCCCCATAGCAACAGTGCGACAACAAAGATCATTAAACCGTTCATCAAGCCACCCGCGTGAGCTCGAGCCCATCCGCGATCGCTACCGAATAGTTCAAACTGCACAATATAATTAGGAAATATCTCAAAGCCGCCTATCAGTTTCATAACTAAACCGATACCAGCAATAAGACCGATTAACATAATGATCGCGCCATGCCCGACCATACGCTTCTGAAGAGCGTTCATAGACTTACCTGTTTGCTTTTATTATTTGAACTAATTGATGAGTTTTCAATTTTAACATCGATCAGTGAGTAGGCAGTGAGACTAAAAAAGACTGCCAGAAGCTGTAGACAAGAAAACGAGTTAGAACCGCGCATTTATAAGACCTTTCAAGAATTTTGTTAGTAGACTTTGTAGACAACCATGCTGCCGGTTGCTGAAAAAGTTACCGAAATAACTGGTGTATTCCTGATCAATTTTTGTTGTAGTAGTTCACACAAATAAGGCGTTGAGTCGTATTGCGCTTGTAAATTTAAAATCATATTCTGTCTGAAGGGAAGTAAGAGAGACCTGTTCGGCTCACAAAATGTGCTGTAATGGTGCGCTACCTATAATAAGTCTCAATCTTATTAGAAGCCTAATGAAACAATAGCTTAACAAGCCAAACCAAAATAACAGGTATAGCGGGGTAAATATGTCTCTTCGAATTAATGATCAAGCACCAAATTTTACAGCAAACACGACGCAGGGGGAGATCGACTTTCACGAGTGGATTGGAGATGGATGGGCGGTTCTATTCTCACATCCAAAAGATTTTACGCCTGTATGTACAACAGAACTTGGCTACATGGCGCGAATTCAGCCAGAATTTGAAAAACGTAACACCAAGATTATAGGGTTGAGTATTGATCCTCTCGATGACCATCATGTATGGATTAAAGATGTTGAAGAAGTAGGGAGTACGACAGTCAACTATCCTGTTATTGCTGACACGGATCTGAGTATCGCAAAACTTTATAACATGTTTGCGGCGGATGAAGAGGGGTCAGCAGAAGGCAGAACGGCAATGACCAATGCTACAGTTAGGTCTGTTTTTGTCGTTGGACCGGATAAAAATATCAAGCTTATGCTGACTTATCCAATGACAACGGGACGTAACTTTGATGAGATTCTGCGAGTGCTAGACTCGATGCAGTTGACGGCTAAACACAAAGTCGCCACACCAGTAAATTGGAAGGATGGTGAGGATGTCATAATTGTTCCAGCTGTTTCTAATGACGAGGCTGAAAAAAAATATCCGGACGGATGGGAAACGGTCAAGCCATACTTACGTAAAGTTAAACAGCCCACTGACTAGTTGTGGCGATAGCCTTATGCTCTGCAAGCCTAGCTGTAAACGATCTTGCTTTAGCCTGCGTTAATTTGGCTTTACGCTAACTCGTTTAGGGTCCGTCCAGATTTCTTGATCAACATTTTGACATAACTCGGGATGGTCAGGCGCGTGAAAGGTTGGATCTAGTCCAGCCTTTCTCTGCTTTATGTAGTCTTTCGTGAGCTTAAAAACAATCCCAGAAAGCAAAGAAATCGATACCAGGTTAATAATGGCCATTAAACCCATCGATGCATCGGCAGTGTTGAATACGGTCTCAACGCTTTGTATCGAACCCCAAATAACCATTGCAATTAAACCAATCCGTATACCGACCAAACCTTTTGTCGATTGCACCCCAAGAAAAATCATTGCATTTTCAGCGTACGAGTAATTGCCAATTATTGATGTGAAAGCAAAGAAGAAAATGGCGACAGCAATAAAAATGAAACCGGTTTCGCCTATATGCTGTGCGAGGGCTAACTGAGTTAATTCAACGCCACTGGGCCCAACACCTGGCTGATAAATACCAGACAACAAAATAACGACGGCTGTCGCGGTGCAGACGCAAATGGTATCAATAAATACGCCAAATGCTTGGACAAAACCTTGGCTAGATGGATGATGTGGCACAGGAGTCGCGCTTGCAGCGATGTTGGGCGCCGATCCCATACCGGCCTCATTTGAAAATAGTCCGCGTTTGATCCCATTTAGGAGAGCAACCATCACGCCGCCCGTTACGCCGCCAACTGCTTCTTGAATCCCGAAGGCGTTTTTAACAATGCTCAAGATAACATCTGGGACCGTCGCATAATTAATGATCATGATTACGACGGTGAGCAAAAGATAAGTCGCTGCCATAAACGGCACAATAATCTCTGCTACTTTAGCGATTTTTTTGATTCCTCCGAAAATAACAATGGCGGTGAGCACGCCAATGACAACGCCTGTCGTTAGTTTAGGAACTCCAAATGCCTGATCCATTGCACCGGCGATAGCATTAGATTGAACCGCATTAAATACGAGTCCAAAAGAGAGTATTAAGCACAAGGAGAATATAATGCCTAGCCAACGTTTGCCGAGACCACGCTCAATATAATATGCAGGTCCACCTCGGAAGTTACCCATCGGTCCTTTGCTTTTATAGAGTTGCGCTAATGTTGATTCGGCATAGGCGGATGACATACCAACGAGTGCCACCATCCACATCCAAAATATTGCGCCGGGTCCGCCAAGATAGAGTGCGACCGCAACGCCCGCGATGTTTCCTGTCCCGACGCGCGAGGCCAAACTAACACTGAGTGCCTGCCGCGGCGAAATCCCGGTTGAGTCCTCCGAGCCTTTGCTGCTGAGGGCCCGTAACATTTCAGGGAAGTGCACGATTTGGGGAAAACCGAGTTTGAAACTGTAGAATATTCCAACAGTTAGTAGACCATAAATGAGAATGTAACCCCATAAAATATGGTTTATTGCATCGATTACCTGATCCATGACTACGCTCGCATACCTGTTAAGATCCAACTAAATGTTATTTACGGATGCTGCAACTCACTCTATGTTTCAGTATGAGTATAGCCGTACACATATACTTTGATAGTATTTAGGTTTCTTACTGTTAGTAATTACGAAAAAATTAATACTCACTCCGCTATGACTTAACTAGTTATACCTCACCAGTACTGCATGCCGTAATATTTCGTAAATCATATTTTTGTTGTAATAGTTAGTGCGTGTATACAAAGTAGCCGAATTTAAGTAAGACTTACTCCTGATACTATTACTAATCTGAACATATCAGGGGGAGTCTCGCGACATTCGCGCATTTGAATTTAAAACAATAAAACATATAGTAATTGAACCTAGTACATGGTCACGACTACCAAAGCTATGCGCGAAATTGGGCATGACGTGTACTGTTATTAGAATCGGATAAAGGCTAGTCGAGTCTTTTCTCCAATAATATAGACAGGGTTAACGAATAAAATCAAAGTCAATGAGATGAACGTCATTATCCAATTTAAGATTGCCATTAGTATTGAGTGCCAAAAACTATGGCGCCAAGTAAGTAAGTGAATGCGATTCAAGATCCCAAGATGCTCGGACATGATAATCTGTTCTATCTGGGCGATCTAACTGTAACGATTCGAGTTTTGTAGCCCGAATACTAATCACGCCAAAATGTGCAAATCCCGACGCTTCAGATTCAAACGTATAAGCGGCCTTCGGGTCATCCACTGAAGACCCTGGAGTGTGTTTTAGCGCATAAATACGACGCGACCTTTCAGAAAGCCCATCCCATTGTAATTGCGCAACATCGTCGGCCGAATTCAGAACAGCCTCGCCCTGCACTCGCATTTGCCACTTTCGTTTCGAACAGAAAAAGTGCAAAGCACAAGACGACTCTCGGGCCAGTTCCGTCCATTTCTGAGACCGCACATCCGTATGAACGATAAACAAAGGTGTATCTACTGCATTATCACTGTCACGCAATAAATCTCTGAGCACTACGGTGCGCGCCATCATTGGCTGACTAACGAAAGTGGGCGTCCAAAAGCTTCCGCGCTTAAGCAGATCCTTTTTTACTTCGCGCTGCCAATCTATAAACAACTGACGTAAATTCGCTTGCTGTAATGCTTCAGTCGTCACGATCACTTCCTTTCGTTAGTCCTCGAATAAATTAGTTTCTTCGCAAGGCAGCTTGCCCGTTATCGTGTCGAGCAAGCTGAACGACGTCATCGACTAAAACGGCATCGGGTAGTCTTTTATTACCGACGCAATTTCCTTAAGCGTGTCGTCACTCAAGGTCATATTAAAAGCATCGATATCTTCTTCAAGTTGCTCATGAGTCGTAGCTCCGATAATAGTAGAGGTAACACCATCAACCTGATCACACCAAGCCAACGCAAGCTGGGAAGGTGTCATGTTGTGTTGGTTAGCGATCTCTATGTAACGCTTCACTGATTGCTGAACCTGCTCACTGTCTCTGAACAATCCATTTCTCTGCGACATACTCCAACGGCTGCCCTCTGGACGCTTACCATCAATATACTTACCGCTTAACACACCGCCACCTAACGGCGACCACGGAAGATACGCGACATCCTGATGCACGCAGTTTTCGATTAAGTAAGGCCAATCTTTCGTGTGCAATAAGCTGAACTCATTCTGTATTGATGTCATCTTCGGAAGGGAATGTTTTTCAGCTAAGCACAGGTATTCATTAATGCCCCATGGCGTGTCGTCCGACAATCCACAAAAACGAATCTTTCCAGCCTGGACGCAATCGTTAAGCGCTTGCAGAATTTCGAGCATTTCATTTGAGTGGTGCTCCGTATCCACATCTGTAAAAGTAATTTTGCCCGGCCAGTGCTTTGCAAAATGTGGCGAAGTACGGTTGGGCCAATGCAATTGATATAGGTCGATGTAATCTGTTTGAAGGCGTTTTAGCGAGGCATCAACCGACACAATAATTGCTTCGCCAGTAATATCTGCACCGCTGCGAATCCAAGGTAAGCCGTTTCCTGCGATCTTCGTTGCAATCACTAGGTCTTTACGTTTCTGACTATTCGCTGATATCCAGTTACCGATAATTTTTTCAGTCTTGCCATAGGTTTCAGGCGACGGCGGAACAGCATACATTTCAGCTGTATCTATAAAATTAATACCGCGCGATATGGCATATTCAATTTGCTTACTGGCGTCTAACTGAGAATTTTGGACGCCCCAAGTCATTGAACCCAAACATACTCTTGAAACGTTTAGGTTGGAACTTCCCAGCTTCGAATATTTCATTTTATTTTGTCCCGCAATAGATCATGTTAAACAGAATGGTAAGTTATACCTTACTTTTCGGGATGTGGATGAAAATTATTTCGCTGATTGGGGAAAATTGACTTAAACCAACATGAGCGATAAGCATTGGTCGCAGCACTCTCTAACTTGGTTGTGCTTGCGAAGGCGAGAGTCTTTCTTGAATAACTTAATGTGTGGAGTTAGACAAAAGCGGACCTTGGCGTTAGTTCATTCTCGACGCCTGCTTCAAGAGGGAGGGAGATGCCGGACTTTACGTGAAAGCGCCGTTGTGATCTTGATGGGTAATAAAAGCATCTTGTTAATATCAAACTAGGCTTTAATTAGAGTAACTATATTTTAAAAAGCGAGTTAAATGAAAATTAAAGAAGAATGGTTAGGGTTCGGACCCTTATGTCTTTTACTGGGTATTCCTGGGTTATTTGTGTTTCAACCATACCCTAGCTACGACGAACTCAAGGTTGTGAAAGGAGTTGTCACAGAGTACCACTGGCAATTATCAGGGTCTTGGAGGAGTGGTGGTTCAAAATACATTTATGTCTCTACAGATACGGATTTTTTGAAATTTACTGTTTTTTCGGGAAAAAACGCAATCGTGGAGGGGGAGCGCATAATTGTGCGCTCTCACGAAAACATAGCGTGGGAACTTGAGCAGAACGATAGAGTAATTTATTCACACGAGCACATCATTGCCTATCATGAAAAAATGGCAAAATTCACAAAGCCAATGGTTGTTATGTCTGTGCTAGCTGGTGTTTTTCTTACACCATTATGGGTCAAGAATAGACGTAAGAATCGCGCGAAGATCAGATCTTTATTTTGAAAAGAAAGTCGCCAGATTTATTTTATCAAGAGTGCGCTTAACGTCCGTTTTTGTCTACTTGAGAATGAAAAACCAATGTCCGCTTTTCATTCTTAGTACGTATTAACGCCTTGCCCATGGGCTTGAGGTGCGAAGCAACGCAACTCCAAAACCACGAAGTGGCTAGGCATGCGGCAAATTGTTATAGGGCTTATTCGTCAATACCAGCATCGCAATCGTTACATGAGTTAG
>NZ_LWGF01001221.1:0-805 GCF_001635355.1 Oleiphilus sp. HI0125 | reverse complement strand
ACTCGAGCAAGCTGGCGCTGAAGACGCCGACATGCTCATCGCCGTCACCAACAGTGACGAAGTCAACATGCTGGCATGCCAAATCGCGTACTCCTTATTCAAGACGCCCACAAAGATAAGTCGTGTAAGAGCAAATGCATACCTCAAGCAAAAATCTTTGTTCCGAAACGATGCCGTACCGGTCGATGTACTGATCAGTCCCGAACAAGTTGTCACGAAACATATAAAACGCTTGCTCGAGTATCCAGGCGCTCTTCAAGCGCTAGATTTTGCTGAAGGCGAAGTTAGTCTGGTTGCTATTCGTGCCTGTGAAGGTGGCCCATTGATCGGTCATGAACTTGCGGCAATTCGGCAGCATATGCCTAATATCGACACGCGAGTTGCGGCCATATTTAGAGATGGAAAACCAATCATCCCAAGCGGTAACACCGTTATCAATGAAGGAGACGAAGTGTTTTTCATTGCTGCACGTGATCATATTCGAGCGGTAATGAGTGAGCTCCAACCTTTAGAAAAAAGCTACAAACGCGTGATGATTGCAGGGGGTGGCAATATTGGTCAGCGCTTGGCAGAAAAATTAGAGCGCCGCTACCGCGTGAAAATCATCGAATCGTCGGCCTCGCGTTGTAAATCACTCTCCGAACATCTAGAACGTTCCACTGTACTAAATGGGAACTGCGCCGACAAAGACATGCTTATCGATGAGAACATCGAGAATACAGACGTGTTTATCGCAGTCACTAACGATGACGAAGCGAATATCATGGCATCGATGCTGGCAAAACGAATTGGTGCACGCAAAGTC
>NZ_LWGF01001220.1:0-565 GCF_001635355.1 Oleiphilus sp. HI0125 | reverse complement strand
AAAAGTGGAGGGAAATAAATTACGTGAGAGGTAATATTTTTGAGTTTGAGTTTGAGCTTTAATGGCTGGGGTCAGAGTGAAAGCACTCTGACCCCAATCTAGGCCTACAAAATTTGAGAGCTAGACTAGTCGTTTAACTTCTTCGCGAGAATTTCGTTAAACAGTTTCGGGTTACCTTGACCTTTAGACGCTTTCATTAATGGGCCCATAAAGCTTCCCATCAATTTCTTACGTTTCTTTTCGTCGGCTGCTTTGTACTGCGCGATTTGATCAGCCATACCTGCAAGCACTTCATCAACCATTGCTTCAAGAGCACCCGTATCAGACACCTGCTTCAAGCCTTCTGCATCGATGATTTGATCCACGTCTGAACATTTTTGGCTCCATAGTTTCTCAAATACTTTCTTAGCGCCCGAAGAAGAAACGGTGTTGTCCTTCACGCGTAGCACTAATTGACCTAATGCTTCACCAGAAATAGGTGCATTGGCTGCGCTAACATCATCTGCGTTTAAGCGAGCACTGAATTCACCCATTACCCAGTTAGCAGAAAGTTTTGCATCGCCTG
>NZ_LWGF01001219.1:0-694 GCF_001635355.1 Oleiphilus sp. HI0125 | reverse complement strand
AACGCGTGATGCTGCTGCTCGTTTTTCATTCTTGCTCTCTGTCCCATTGATTGCTGCAGCTGGATTGCTGAAGACTAAAGAGTTGTTAGAAACAGGGCATGATGCCCAATTGCAGTTGATTGCTTTTGCAACCTTTGTTTCTTTTATAAGTGCTTATCTGTGTATTCATTTCTTCTTAAAGTTGCTAGAGAAGATAGGGTTTTTGCCTTTTGTTATCTATCGTCTGGCCTTGGGATTTGTTCTTTTTGTACTAGTATTTGTCGCCTAGTGTGTTTTTGCATTACACTTCAGCAACCTCAATAAATATGTGATATTCGATGCAAGTCGGCAACCCTTCAATTAATCTTACGTCGCTGCAGCCTGGTGCCACTGAAAAGAGGCAAGACCAAAAGCAAGCCCAACAGGTGTTAGAAGCGCCTATGGCCGATGCGCGCGTCGTCGCATCCCCAGAAGTATTGCGTGAAGCCGAGTTGAGACAAGTAGAGCGTTTAGAGCAGTTGCAACGAAGCGAAAATCTCACAGGGCGTAACAAACAAGCGCTACAGGAATACTTCGCAACAGAGCAGGCCGGACAGTCATATCAGGGCGGCGAATTGCTCGGTATTGATATCTACGTTTAATTTGTATGCTGTCTACAAACTCTTCTGTGCCAGCCTTAGCGGTTGGAGTTTCTGATCACACTTCTCCGTTTGCA
>NZ_LWGF01001218.1:0-542 GCF_001635355.1 Oleiphilus sp. HI0125 | reverse complement strand
TGACCATGCCAATAAAATAAACGCTTACATAGAGCAAGACATCGAGCATCTTCATCACAGCTTCCCGCACGGATAACGCTGTCTGCATGACTTTTGTGGCAATTCGTCCAGCAAACTCATCTTGGAAAAAGCCAAGGCTTTGTCCAAGCAAATAGCGGTGTGCATTCCAACGAATGCGCATAGGATAGTTGCCAAGCAAGGCTTGATGAATCACGCTAGAGTGAAGAAGAACGGTGATCGGTAAAACCAAAAGAACAATGACGCCATATCCCGTTAGGGTAGAAGAGTGTTCTTCCCAGAGAGTAGCCGGTGTGCTTGCCGTTAGTAGGTCGACGAGCTCGCCCAAGAAACGAAACAGACTGACTTCCATTACCGCAATGCATGCCGTTAGACATGCCATTATTAAAAGATGCGGAATGACACCACGTGTATAGTGAATGCAAAACGCAACAAGACCTTTGGGTGGTGTTGTTGGTGTGTCAACAGGGAAGGGCTTAACGAGCTGTTCAAAAAAACGAAACATCAAAAATAATTCAATTACG
>NZ_LWGF01001217.1:0-839 GCF_001635355.1 Oleiphilus sp. HI0125 | reverse complement strand
CGCAGGTCTACTGGGCGTGGTTTTGTTAAGGCAGTAATTTAATGTGTGTATCGACACGAGAAATACTATGAGTTTGACCGAACGTTGGATGTTGCCTGAGGGCGTTGACGAGCTGTTACCACCGGATGCATGGGCTCTTGAGAAAATGCGCCGTGAAATGCTAGATACATACTCAAGCTATGGATATGAATTAGTGTCTCCACCGCTTGTAGAGTTTCTTGAAAGTTTACTTACCGGTACTGGCAGTAAATTGGATTTGCAAACATTCAAAGTTACCGATCAACTGTCAGGGAGAACGCTCGGCATTCGCTCAGACATTACTACGCAAGCCGCTCGTATCGATGCGCACGTATTGAAAAACCATGACATTTCTCGTTTATGTTATGTCGATAGCGTGTTGCATACGCGTCCAGAACATACGATGACCAATCGAAGCCCAATGCAAATTGGATGCGAGCTTTTTGGGTCTGACAATGAAGCAGCAGACTTAGAAGTGATGTCTTTGATGCTAGAGACATTGACTATTGCAGAAGTCTCAAAGGTTCATGTGGACTTGGCGCACGTTGGTATATATCGTGGCTTGATGACTTCAGCTGAGCTCCCGAGAGAACTAGAAGATCAAATTTTCAGCGCATTGAATCGCAAGTCAATTCCCGAGCTTGATACGCTAGCCGCTGAACATAAGTTGCCGGTTATCGATATTATTCGCGAAATCGCTCTGCTTAGCGGCAGTATTGATGCCTTGTCGGAAGTGCGAAAAAGCATATCCCAGTACTCTGAATTAGCTAGTAACGAAACTTTAGATGCCGTTGATGCTTTGATGCGTTTTGCTGAGTTGG
>NZ_LWGF01001216.1:0-994 GCF_001635355.1 Oleiphilus sp. HI0125 | reverse complement strand
ACCAACGCGCTCTTTTCTTAGTTTTGCGCATTCGTCTTCAGATAGAGATGAAATATTTATTTCATCAATTTTCACGCTACCACTACTCGCGTTATCTAAACCTGCGAGAATGCCTAAAAGCGTTGTTTTACCAGAACCAGAACGACCAACTAGCGCACAACTGCCCCCTGCAGGTACACTGAAAGATATATCACTAAGAACCTGCAGTGAACCTGTTTCTAGTTCTACTCGTTTACTGACTGAATCTACCAATAACGAAGACGCGTTTACTGTGTTAGTCAACACTGTTTACAAACCTCAAAAATAAGATGCACTAATGACTCAAACGAAATTCAAGCGACTGTTTTTATTACTAATAAGCTTAACGCTTTATACGCAGTCAACGATAGCTTCGACCACATTAAAAAGCCGTATACTCATACTCGGAGACAGCCTCAGTTCAGCGTATGGAATACCTTACGAACAAGGTTGGGTAGCACTGGCGCAAAAAGAAATCGACGACATAGCAATCATCACAAACGCCAGCATCAGCGGTGAAACGACTGTAGGGGGACTTCAAAGCCTACCAGGACATCTAGAGCGCGTTCAGCCAGACGTCGTTGTAATAGAGCTTGGAGCAAATGATGGTTTAAGAGGGTTTCCATTGCCTGGCATTAAAAACAACTTGCAAGCCCTAGTTGACCTATCAAAGCAAGCAAACGCAAAAGTGGTTCTTCTGGGCATACATATCCCACCGAACTATGGAAAGCGTTACACCGAAGGGTTTTATCAAAACTTCTTAAATATAGCCGAGCAAAATGAGTTAGAGTTTGTTCCATTTATGCTTGACGGTGTCGCATTGAAATCTGAGCTAATGCAATCAGACCGGCTTCATCCAAATGCTGATGGACAACCAATTATTTTGAATCATGTATTGCCTGCTATCACGAGAGCTTTAGATGAGCTGCACGCAGATTAAATGTATTCTCTTAAGAATCTTAAACCCTCTGTCTCA
>NZ_LWGF01001215.1:0-1157 GCF_001635355.1 Oleiphilus sp. HI0125 | reverse complement strand
GTATGCCGGATATTCAGCAAACAGGCTTGAGCCGTGGATGATCTCCGTTATTATCTCGAGCTTGTGAATATTAATAATTAAAAGTTTTGGGCAGAAGAACATGGTGTTTGGCTTAGTTAGCCTGTGTCTTATTAGCGTGCTGGCCACATGGTTGGTCGATCAACTTAGTATTCCCATTCCGGGTGCGATTATTGGTTTGTTGATTGTGTTTGCTATATGTGTATTTCGTGGCAAGCCCGGCAAGTACCTAGAACGCTCTAGCCAAACCCTTACCCTGTATATCCCGCTGCTTATTCTGCCGTCTTGTATTGGCATCATGGATCACTGGCATTTAATCCAAAAAGAATGGCTGGCTATTCTGGTTGCCATCTGCGTCAGTGTACTGTTTACCTTGATTACAATGCCATGGCTATTCGCAAAGCTCGTTTCGAAAGATGAAAGAGAGCAGTCACTGTGATGGACTTTCTCTCAAATCTTGATGCTACTTCCTTACTAACAGATCTGGGGCTGATCTTGGCGACGCTGGCCACTTATTGGCTAGTGCGCAAAGCCTACGTGAAGTCGGGCTTACATCCGCTTTTACAACCCGTGTTAGCGGGTTCTGCTGTGATGATTTTGCTCTTAGTAGTGTTACAGATTTCCTATAAAGACTACTTTGCTTCGGTACAGATTATTCATTGGTTTTTAGCGCCCTCGATTGTGGCCTTGGCAGTGCCCTTGTTTTACGAAGCCAAGCATATGCGAAAGATTCTCGCCAAAATCAGCTTACTGGTGTTTGTGGGAGGGGTCGCCACTGTTGCCCTAGCTGTGGCAATTTTACTGCTCTTTTCAGCAAGCGATGAATCTGTTCTGGCAATGCTGACAAAATCCGTGACCACTGCTGTTGCGGTTTTAGTTTCAGAAGAAACAGGCGCGATTGCTTCCCTCGCTGCTGGGTTTGTGATGATTACTGGTGTCTTCGGCGCAGTCGTTGCACCCTATATATTTCAGAAGTTCTCTATCAAACGAGATGAAGAAAAAGGCCTCGCACTTGGTTTAAGTGCGCATGCGATTGGTACTGTCAAAGCCTTTGAAATTAGTCCGAAGTGTGGCGCGTATTCGATTCTCGCAATGATCGTCAATGCCATCTTCACCGCGATATTGCTGCCGATTTGTTT
>NZ_LWGF01001214.1:0-686 GCF_001635355.1 Oleiphilus sp. HI0125 | reverse complement strand
ATTTCGTTCTCGGCGGGCTTGCCGCCAAGTTTCATGTCATCGGCTACTGATACTTTGATGATCGCATCAATTACGCTTTTTTGGTTAATCTTATGGCGCGATTCAATATAGTCATGCAAATCTTTTTTCGATGGACGTTTCATCTCACTTGGTAGGTCATGCCAACATTGTTCGTAAACATCGGCGGCAATCTGGATCGATTCAGGTAGTCCGGATAATGCTTGCGGCAATGTCATTACACCGTCTTTTTTGTTTTCGTAGCGAGCGACTTCATCGGCCATGACGTAAAGGTCGGCTAACGAAAAGCGTATTTTTCCCGCTTTATTGAATAGCGTTTGTACGCTCACAATGTCTTTTGTGGTGAATAATTTTTCGGTAAGTTCTGCTCCCATTTTTTCAGATAGGGCCTGCATTTTTTCTAAACCAATCCGCTGCTTTTCATATTGCCTGTTGTAGTCTGTGTTATCTACATGAATGGCTTCAAACTCGATAACGGTGTCATCGGTTACTTTTAGATCTTCAAGAGTTTGCAGAATGTTCTCGGCCAATGGTTCAAATCTCTTTGGCGATATTTCTGCAACTGTAGTGGTTTCTTCGGGCTCGGCTAAGTCGATTTCGTCATAACTTATGAAAAGGTCCGGGTGATTGTTGTAGTGCCTGAATAGTCCTCGTGCAGATAGTTGTAT
>NZ_LWGF01001213.1:0-930 GCF_001635355.1 Oleiphilus sp. HI0125 | reverse complement strand
TCAAGGATGTTTTTGATGTTATGCACGACCATAGAATTGTCGTGGCTAAATATTCGAATCATAGTTTTCTCGTCAGACATCTGAACTTAGACGATGTGTTTCTTGTTTGGTTCTCAAATATAAATACAAAGCGAAGCCGACTGCCACGCCCGGTACTAATCCTAAGGCCATACATAGCGGGCCATATTTGTACCCGAATTGCTTGCGTTCGTAGAGGATCCAGGCGCTCATAATGAACCAGCACATAATCACGTCAGTTGAATAACCAGCCGCGAAAGGGTTAACGAAGCCTGCTGTAAAAGCACCGATTATATCGCCATCAACCAAAGCTGCAGGTGCGGTATAAAGTGCGAACACGGCGAGGAAGATTGCTGCTGAAATACCGATACTGAGTTTGAAAGTGTTTTCGTTCATGGGAAATGAAGTCCGTGTTGTTACTTTCTATTTCTTATTTGATGTGCGCTTATAAATTTGGAATGTCGTCAAAGAAACCTATTACGCAAGCGACTTGATCGTTATTGTCTATTTCGACGACATCAAAGCCTTTTAGTACCAGTTTGTCGCCTTGGTGAATTGCCCAGTGATAGCGATAAAAACCATGCTGTGCGTCCCAGCCGCTCGCTCGAGAATACGCGGCATTGGGCAATTGAGTTTTTACTTTATGAACATTCAGTTCAAAGCCATCAATACCTGTCACATCGATCGTCGGGTCGACAAAACGAATGTCCGGGTTTAGTGCGAGATCAAGATGCGCGCGTACTTTCGATGGGTCAGGTTCGTTCCACGCAGCAAGCATATGGTCAAGCGATTTAGGGTATGTCGACATAGTGATTCTCTTTTATTCTTATTCGAAAAATGTAGTGTCTTACAGTAGGCTTCATTTTGTATCATGCGAGCCTTAAGGTTCGCAATTGTGTATGCGGTCAATCT
>NZ_LWGF01001212.1:0-1361 GCF_001635355.1 Oleiphilus sp. HI0125 | reverse complement strand
TCTTACGCTTATATGCTTAGATTCGCTTTATAAGCTTGAATTTTTTTTATCTGCCTCGATTTAGTGGAGGGGTGAAGCCAACTTTCAAGTCAGTGTTATGTATAAGGGGATAAGTTATGAGTCAGGTCAACGCTGAAGAATTAAAGGATGCGATTGCGCAATACATCGACCCTTATTTACAACAAAATTTGTATGACATTGGTGCAGTTAAATCGGTTGAGGAGATAGACGGAAAGGTCTCGGTTCGTATAGAACTGCCCTATGCAAGCTTAGGGTTACACGGCGCAGTGCAGCAACTGCTCAGTACTCAGATTGAATATTTAGATGGGGTAGCGAGTGTAGATGTCCAAGTGGGACAACGCGTGCTTGCGCACGAGGCCCAGAATAACTTGCCGAGTTTAAGCAATGTTAAAAACATTATTGCGGTTGCCTCTGGTAAAGGTGGGGTAGGTAAGAGTACTAGTGCTGTGAATCTAGCATTAGCGCTTGCACAGGAAGGTGCTAGTGTTGGCATCTTGGATGCGGACATTTACGGCCCGAGTGTTGGCATGATGTTAGGCATTGCTGAAGATGCACGCCCAGAAACCTACGAAGATAAAATGTTTGTGCCGATCGAAGCGCATGGTATTCAGTCGATGTCCATGGCTTACCTTGTGACAGATAAAACTCCAGTTGTATGGCGAGGACCAATGGTAAGTGGTGCGCTGATGCAATTATTAACGCAAACACGTTGGAACGATTTAGATTACCTGATCATTGATATGCCACCTGGAACGGGTGACATCCAGTTGACCTTGGCGCAAAAAGTACCCGTGACAGGATCGATTGTCGTAACGACGCCTCAAGATATAGCGTTGTTAGATTGTAAAAAAGGAATCGAAATGTTCCGCAAAGTGAACATTCCAGTCTTTGGCGTTATTGAAAATATGAGTATGCATATTTGCAGTGCGTGTGGTTATCATGAACCATTATTTGGTGAAGGTGGTGGTCGACGCATTGCGGAAGCTTATGACACAACTGTGTTGGGTGAAATGCCTCTGCATCAAACCATTCGTAAACATATGGATGCTGGTGCTCCGACAGTAACAGCAGAACCAGATAGTGAAGTAGCTCTGCTATACAAAGACATTGCGCGAAAAGTTGGTGCCGAAATCTCGAAACAAACGCAAGATGCTAAAGGAAACTTCCCCGAAATTATTGTATCGACCGATTAATAGCTACGAACGACACGTGGTGTTTTCAGCCATGTATCTAAAAACTCGGGAATATCATCAACGCCCAAGGGTTTTTCATAAATAAATCCTTGGGCGTAGTCGCAGCCTAATTGAATAAGTACGTCTTCTTGGCGACGAGACTCTACC
>NZ_LWGF01001211.1:0-12177 GCF_001635355.1 Oleiphilus sp. HI0125 | reverse complement strand
TATTTTGAAGAATAAAAACATCCTATATATTACTCTTTCACTTAAGCTCTATCAGACCGCTAACAATATAGACTAAAAAATATGGAATTTGTGGCCTTAGCCGATTTTTTGCAATATGTTCTGGCTGGAGCCGGTGTCGGATTCCTCGTTGGCCTTACGGGCGTCGGTGGCGGATCACTCATGACACCCCTGCTCATTCTCTTCAATTACCCACCGCATATCGCGATTGGAACTGATTTATTCTATGCCGCCGGCACCAAAGCGGGTGGCATTATTGCGCATGCGAAACAACAAACCATTAATTGGCGTGTTGTCTTTACGCTTGGAGCCGGGAGCATACCCGCCTCCATCATCACGATCTTTGTTCTTAAATACGTCTTTGGCGACATCGAAAAATATCAACACATATTATTAACCTCGCTGGGCATTATGTTGATGTTCACCGCAGTCATTATTCTGATCAAAGACAGAATACTTAAATCAACCTCATTGAGCGCAGGACAATCTGCATGGGTTGAAAAGCATAAAACCATACTAACGGTTTCAATGGGCGTATTTTTAGGCGTGTGCGTCACCCTTTCTTCTGTGGGCGCCGGAGCATTTGGCGCGGCCATATTAATGATTTTGTATCCACGTATGAGCCCGGTAACCATTATTGGTACCGATATCGCTCATGCCGTCCCGCTCACACTTATAGCCGGCCTTGGCCACATGCAATTAGGCCACATCGATTTCGTACTTCTCGCGTCATTGCTTTGCGGATCAATCCCGGCGATATTCTGGGGGTCTAAATACAGCAAACGTGTACCAGGCAACATCTTGCAGCCAATTCTTGCAATGTTATTGCTGGGTATCGGAATGAAATACGCGTTCTTTTAAGTCTCTCTCATGAACGGTGATTAAGTTTACTTTTTGAGACAATGCCATAGGATATAGTTTCGCAGTATTTGTCACGTTTTCTGAGAGTTAAAACATAGCCAAAATGCTACTCACAACTAAATTCCTTGCTCCCGCATTTAATCCTAATAGTGTCTCACGTCCTAGATTGTTAGACCGTCTTATTTCTCGATCCGCAAGAAAATTAGTACTTGTATCTGCTCCTGCTGGATACGGCAAAACAACCCTGATTTTACAGTGGCTGCACCAGCAAGACCGCCGTGTTAGTTGGCTCTCAATAGATGAACACGACAATAATGCCCAGAGATTCTGGCAATATGTAATCGGCAGTATTGCGACCGCAATTGATAATTTCGGTGAAGAAGCCAATCAATTAATTTCTGAGCATCAACCAAGCGAAGCCGTTGTAACCTCTCTCGTTAACGAGTTAACAACTTGGTCTATGGCCGGTAACGAATTGTCTGTAGTTCTCGACGACTTTCATAATATTACCGACCCAGAAATCTTGCGCAGCTTTGCTTACTTAGTTGACTTCATTCCACCTAATGTAGAAATCATTCTTACATCTCGGTTTGAGCCTGCATTGTCGATATCTCGCTGGAGCGTCAAAAATTGGGTAGACGCGATATACGCCTCTGATCTCGTATTCAGCTATGACGAGTCAAAAGCTTTTTTCAAAGACTACATGTCACTTGCATTTACCGACAAACAAATCCAAGACATATTTCAACGGACAGAAGGCTGGATTGCAGCAATGCAGCTGACAGCCTTGTCTGCATCAGGTAAGCCAGATAACGAACAAGCCTATATTAGTACGAAGAAATTACTGGCTGACGAACGTCATTTTTCAGATTATGTGTTAAGTGAAATTCTCGGGTTGCAGCCTGAAGAGACCCAAAGCTTTTTACTAGACTCCTCTTGCTTACTGCGCTTAAACGCTGAGCTATGCGACTACATCCGCGGAACGAACAATAGTCGAGAAATACTGCAAGAACTCGAACAAAAAAATCTTTTCCTGATCCCGCTAGATAGCCAAGGTGAGTGGTTTCGCTACCACGAGATGTTTAGAGACTCACTACTCAAACGATTACGAAAGAACCAAAAAGCACATCTAATTGAGCTACAAACTCGCGCTATAGACTGGCTCATCGAGCATAACCAACCACATGAAGCCATCGAACAAGCTGTGCTTCTTCAAGAGTGGGAACTTCTAGCAAGACTACTTGAAAGCAACGGCAACAATTTAATTCATGAAGGGCATCATCTGCCGATGCTCGAATGGATAGCTGCCATTCCAGAGCAACTCAAATCTCGCTCACCCAGAATTCTTCTATTGAGAATTTGGGCCCTATTTTTCAGTAATAAAATCGAGGTCATCCAACCTCTGCTTGATGAATTAGAAGCATTAATCGATCAACAGCGTCTAGCAAACATAGAGACCAGTACTGACGAGCTTGTTGATCTACATAGCGAAATCTCATTAATTCGCTCTTATATCGCCCGTTCGCAATCAGATCTACGTGGCGCTAGTCAGCTGACTAAGCAGGTATTAGAGGAATTAGACAGCACTAATATGCCACTCAAATCAGTGACATACTATGGAATTGGCTTAGACAGCTTCACGGTGGGTGATTTAGAGTCTGCTGAGACAGCTTTAAAAGCAGCTATAGAGCACGGCAAACGAGAAAAGAAATACACAACCGTGCTTTCTAGTAGCGGTTTACTTGGTTGGATCTACTACTACCAAGGCAAACTTGATGCGGCGCTTGAAACGGGAATGCAGAATCAACACTGGATAGATAGCTTCCACGATCCATCACAACCAAGAATTTTATCGTGCTGGCAAAACAGTATTCTGGCGATGATCTACCTCGAACGAGGTGAGATTACTATTTCGTCGGCCTACATTAACCCCTTGCTGAAGCACATCAATATCGGAACAGAGCCCGGCCTACATATATTAATTCAATACACGCAAGCTAATGTATTGTTTTCGAAAGGCGAGTTTATCGAAGCGATAGAACGCCTAGATGATGCCATCAACGTCTATGAACACAAAAAAGACGCGATGATGTATACGCCCCCGAGTTTAAGAGCGATGAAAGCGCGTTGCCTTGTCGCCATAAATAATCTTGAAGGTGCCAACGTCGTGCTGGAATCTATCGACGCAGAGGCGATCAACGAGCTGCCCCTAAATTTTGAAGATATCAATCTAAGCAAAGCGCGCTTATATCTGAAACAAAAGCACAGTGCCCTTGCGCTAGAAATATGCGAGCGTATCGCAATCCAAGCGAGAGACCTAAATCATACTTATCATTTAATCCAAGCACTGCTTATCAAAGCATTATGCCTGTTCAAATCAAAACACAATGATGAAGCAGCAGAAGCTATTACCGAAGCGCTCACGCTTGCAGGACGGGAAGGAATGACCCGTGTCTTTGTACACGAGGATGAAGACACTCCGAATGTCCTTGCGCTATGTAAACCCGCCAACATTCCCGATGCCTATCTGAAAAAGCTCAGTGAAGAACTGGGCGTAAAAGCCGCGCAAACAAGTGGTCAGACACAGCTTCCGGGTGCAGCGGCGTTAGAAGGAAATCTTAAACTGCTCGAACCCTTAAGTCAGCGCGAGCTAGAAGTGATCAGATTGATAGACCAAGGCTTAGCAAATAAAGAAATTGCACAAAAATTATCACTCGCACCAGCGACAGTAAAAGCCCACATTCGAAACATCTACGGAAAGATTGGTGCAAAAAGCCGCACAGAGGCACTTTCAAAAGCCCGTCAGCTAGAAGTTATTTAGGGAAAAGTCTTTAAAATCATCTAAAAGTGAGAAAAAAATCACACTTTTACGGCTTTTCACAAAGGGACTACTCCCTTAGGACGATTAAATTACGCCCCCTACGCCCCTAATATTAAACCCATCGAAACACATTGTGTTGAGGCGAGAATTCAGGCCTTTCTCCTCAACCAGCATTTCCGATCAGGGCATATTGCCCTACATTGCAGCGGTAGTTAGTAAGTTCGGCACTAACTACCGCTTTTTTTTGCCTTTTTTATGCTCAGTTAGACGCTAAGAACAAGCTAGCCAAAATGCGTTACTGTTTGTTGACTAATGGCAATTAACTCACCTTTATCGTTCGCCACTTTTGCTCGTGCATAGGCATAACCGTCTTGCGAATCCACAATATCGGCCTTGTAACCAATATACTCATCTCCACGGGGTGCTTGGTATGGCTGAATGAATTCGACCGTCCAACTAAGAGAACTCGCCATGCATAGCTTTTTCATCATAGGCAGGGTTGTTGGGGGCCACGCATCAATCAAACCTAATAAATGCGCTTCACTCACGGATTCTGGCTCTTCAGAAAAACGAACATAGCCTTCGAGAGAGGTTTCATCTGAGCCCGCGAATGGAAATTTAGTCAAATACCTAAAATCAAAGTGCTTTGTAAATTCGGGAATCATGTCTTTGATATACGGAAGCTTCTGTGTCTGATCAACACCCCCTGTCAACACTAAAGGCTCTGCGGCGACATGAATTGCAGACTCTCTTGAGGCACCAAAGCTCCCTTGAATAAGGACCTTCACCTGACCATCCTGCACGCCTTTTCCAACGACATGCGACACGCTCTTACCTTCACGCAGAACTTCGGCAGAAACCTCTAGCGGACTGCTATCAACTGGTCCAACAAATGAAATTTGCAAACACCTCACCGGCACAGGTTGTGACAATTGCTTGCGCATTGATTCAAAGACCAATGCCGCAACGATTCCGCCGAACCCAGCTCTTCCTTGCATCCAATCTGGAATCAACTCTACAACGCTAGGTTCTTTATTTATCTGCGCCAAATACTTATCAAAATTCACCGACATACCTCTTATGGTTTCTTGACAGAGAAACGCATCTTAAACACTTATACCTAGCGCGCAAATATACGCACTGAAAAAGCCCGTTTCATAAATGGACTAAGTCAGAAAGTGGCACATATTTAGTGAACGACAATAACGCCGGAATGCAGAATTTATGTACGACCACCACTTAGTAACTAAAATCGTGGATATAGGAGAAACACTCCATAGCGCCGGTTGCCCGCCCTACAAGCTTGAAAAGTATGTTGAGCACTACGCGAGGAATAGGGGCATTGCAGTTACCATAATGGCATATGCGAACTTCATTAATTTTCAATTTCATGATGAAACGAATAGCGTCATCATGAAACGTCTAAAAACTCCAACTCTCGAGTTCACGCTCCTTGCACAAACAATAAACCGGATTGTGCGCGATGATGAATCCATTCCAATTGACAGCAAACCGCCCGGCAGATTTATGGAGTTTTTGTCGTGCGTACTTGTACCACCTGCCTACCTGTTACTCGTTGGTAGCTCTTTAGAAGCACTAGCATTCAGCCCTCTTTTTGGCATAGTTGTATGGCTGTGCATGCAAGAGCTAACAGGCAGGCGCGCCGTCGCCATTGAGTTTTTCTCAACATTTTTCGTCGCAATCATCGCCGAGTATCTTAACTCTATTGGCTTTCATATCTCGGTCTGGACGATGGGTATCGCGGCTGTTCTGCTGTTTGTACCAAGCCTCTCGATATCCAACGCTTTAGAATGCTTCGCTTTCAACGATCTTGTATCGGGGATGAGCTTTTTAGGGCAAGCCATCTTGTCCGTCATTAAACTCTTCTTCGGCATATTTATCGGCATTCGTTTTTGCGATGCTCTGCTTAATACGAGTGCGGTGCCCTACACCAACGAATTACCTTTTTATAGCTCCGCCATCGGCGCAGTATTACTGGCAACAAGCATAGGTATTCTCTTTAACATTCGACCTAAAGATATTTGGCGAGGTGTTCCAGCAATGGCCCTAGGCACGTGGGGTCCCACTCTATTCAGCTTCGATCATGGCTGGGTCGCAGCAACATGGATCACTGCCACATTGATCACCTTGTATTCGACATAGGTGGCGAAGAACTTAAAACTCATTGGAAATATATACATGGTCCAGGGCATCATTTTGATGGTACCTGGCAGCCGTATATTAGTGAGCGCTGGGCAAAACTTTTATGAGGCGACAGTACTGCCGATACCAAGTGTTGGTGAGTCGGCAGCCCTCATATTTTCAGCAATTGTGGTGGGCCAAATTACTGCTCATGCAATTTATGCGCAAAAGATTGAACGGTAGACAATTGCTTAAACTAAGAACCCAGCTGACGACGATAAGGTGGCAAAGCATCAAGCAACAAGCTGCCGTAACGCTTGGTGATTAATCGTTGATCGAGAATCGTAATTTGCCCTGAATCTTGCTCTGTTCTGATCAAACGGCCACATGCCTGAATCAGTCGCAAACTTGCTTCAGGAACAGAGATCTCCATAAAGGGATTACGCCCCTGACTTTCAATCCACTCAGCAATCGCTTGCTCTAAAGGATCATTCGGCACAGCAAACGGCACTTTGGCAATAACAACATGCGTCAGATACTTACCTGGCAAATCGATACCCTCGGCAAGTGACGCCAGACCAAACAAAATACTGCGCTTACCCTGATCTATTTTTTTCTTATGCAGCTGAATCAATTCCTGCTTACCCATATCGTCTTGGGTCAACATATCTTCACGCAAGTCACGATCGACTCTGTAAAACACGTCATTCATCTGCTTGCGCGAACTGAACAACACAAGCACTGCTTTATGATCTTCGATCCAATCTTCAAGATCATCGATCAACTCTTGCGTATGCGCCTGTGCTTGATTCGGCAATGAACGCATCGGCGGTACTCTTAATAGACCCGCTTGCTGAAAATCAAATGGACTTGGTACGCGATGATACACCGAGCCTTCAGGAAGCCCTGCCTTGTGTCGTAAATGATCAAACTTTCCGAGTGCAGTGAGTGTTGCAGAAGTCAACACGGCGCCGTAAGCACGCTTCCAAAGCGCAATATTTAACAAGCCGCCTGCACTCAGTGGGCTGCCAAACAAATAGATGTCTGAACCATTTTCATAGTCACGCAAGGTCGCCCATCGCGCATCTGGCTGATCATCGGGCTTAGAATCTTTTGAATAGAACTGCCACAAAGCATAGTGCCCATCGGCACGGTTAAAGTGCGAACCGATCACTGGGTACCATTGCTCTGCCTCTTCTTTATTCAAACCACAGTCAGATTTCTCGTCCACACTACGATTTAGTTCAGCACGAATCTCATCGAGATAACGACATAGCGATGCAAAATCTAGTTTGATGTTGTAGGCCTGTTCTTTCACCTCATTGGGTAATATTCCATCTGTAAACCGATATCGACTTTCTGATGCGCCCTCTTCCTGATCCCAATCTAAACCTTCCGCCAAGTTCATATAAAAGGCATCAATCTTTTGCTGCAGAGTAATGCTCAAGGGAGAAATCTGTTCGATATTAGAAGCAACAAAATGACCGGCTTGAATGGCTGGCAGCATCTCTGCCAAAGATTTACTCAAACTCTTCAACCAAGACTGCGATGCTTTTAAACCACTTGTAACCATAAAGTGCCCAAGCGCTTTATCGGGTAGATGGTGCGCCTCATCAAACACATAAATACTTTGCTCAGGCGCTGGCAATATAACACCGCCGCCTAAGGCTAAATCTGATAGCAATAAATCATGATTAGCGATGAGAACATCAGCTTCGTCCCAACGATTTCGCGCTTCGTAGTAAGGGCAACTACTAAAATAGCTGCAACGTCTGTTAGAGCATTGCTGATTATCTGCGGTCAGCATCGACCAAGCACGCGAGTCGATCTGCTCTTCAAGCGTGTCTCGATCACCGTCCCATGCACCTGAGGCATAACGGCTAAAAAATCCCTGTAACTGCTCTTCTGATAATTCCTCGTCATTGCCCTGATCAATCAAGAAAAGCGGGATAGTGGCATCGTTTGGATCGGCCGAGAACGACTCAATGCGTTGCTCTAGTTTGCTCAAGCACACATAGCGACCTCTACCCTTTGCTAAAGCATACGAAAAATCGATCCCAGAGTGTTTGGCGAGTTCAGGCAAATCTTTACTCAAAATTTGATCTTGAAGCGCTGTCGTTGCCGTAGATACAACGAGTTTTTTACCGAGTTCAATCGCGATAGGCAGAGTTGCCATGCAATAGCCAAGTGTTTTACCAGTACCGGTGCCAGCTTCAACGACGCAAGTGGTCGGCGCGCTATTTCTTAAGCCTTCGGCATTACTTTTAATTGAGCCCAAATACTTAGCGATTTCAGCGATCATCAATCGCTGGCCATAGCGCGGACGAAAACCATCTCGGCCGGTGAACTTGCTATAACTGGATTGAATTAAGGCTTTTTGTTCTTGGCTTAACATACAACGGGGTCTTCAACGGTGCCTGTAGAGAAAAAAGAAAACTTGAATAACTCGGACACAAGTATAGAAATGCTGAGGCAGCAGCCCCTATAATCATGGCGCAGCGCAGTTTATCAGAGTTTGAATGCTCGCTGTATCAAGCGACAGACAAAACGAATAATAAATTACGTCGTACAAAAACAAGCATAAAAACGAAAGCAGTATGGAGCAACGCATGCATTTTGAACTAAGTCCCGATCAAACCGCATTCCAAGACACCGCACGTAAATTCGCTGAAAATCATCTTGCTCCCAATGCAAAACAGTGGGACGAAGAAGCCATTTTTCCGAAGGATGCTTTTATCGAAGCCGGCAAGCTTGGCTTCATGGCAATGTATGTGCCTGAGGAATATTTTGGTATTGGTCTGAGCCGCTTAGATGCCTGTTTAATTATGGAGCAGCTTGCGACTGGCTGTACCACAACGGCTGCTTTTATCAGCATTCATAATATGGCCTTTAAAATGCTCAGCACCTACGGCCAAGAGAGCTTAATAAATGACTGGGCTGAACCCTTAGCGAGCGGTGAGAAACTCGCAAGTTATTGTCTTACTGAGCCTGGTGCAGGTTCTGATGCAGCATCACTCACTACAAGCGCAGTCAAAGATGGCGATGACTACATCATATCGGGCAGCAAGGTATTTATCTCTGGCGCGGGGTCTACCGACTTACTGATCACCATGGTTCGTACCGGCGAGCAAGGTGCATCAGGCGTGAGTTGTATTGCGATTCCTGCCGATAGCGAAGGCATTAGCTACGGAAAAAAAGAAGACAAACTAGGCTGGAATGCGCAGCCAACGCGTCAAATAAATTTTGATCAAGTACGTGTTCCACAATCTCATCGCCTAGCAGAAGAAGGCCAAGGTTTTAAGTTGGCGATGGAAGGCTTGGACGGCGGGAGAATTAATATTGCCGCATGCTCAACCGGCACAGCAATCTCAGCACTAAGCGCCGCCACCAACTATGCAAAAGAGAGAGAACAGTTCGGTCAATCGCTCGCACAATTCCAAAGTACTCAAAACAAGCTAGCTGACATGCTGACGGATCTGACCGCAGCCAAGCAAATGATTCGCCTTGCAGCCTACAAACTAGATCAAAAAGACTCTGAACGAACCACATACTGTGCGATGGCTAAACGCTTCGCAACGGATGTCTGCTTTACACTATGTGATGAAGCCCTGCAAATTCATGGCGGTTACGGCTACATCAAAGAGTACCCCTTAGAACGTCACTTTAGAGATTGCCGCGTGCATAGAATTCTCGAAGGCACGAATGAAATCATGCGCGTCATTATTGCCCGCAAACTACTCAACGATCCAAACCTAGCCCTAGTTCAGATGTAAGCTCGAGCATGAACCTAGGCATAAGTGTTTTACAATAAATCAAGTTAGGAGTGAACATGAGCATCAACAGCCCCACACCTCTTATTGCAACAGAGCAACAAGGCTCTGTTTTAGTCATCACAATCAACAACCCACCTGCAAATACCTGGACTATTGAAAGCTTAAACGGTCTGAAATCAGTCGTAGAACAAGCTGAAGAGTCTGGCGAAATCGTCGCCATTGTTGTGTATGGTCAAGGTGAAAAATTCTTCTCTGCAGGTGCAGATTTGAAGCAATTTTCCGGTGGCGACAAAGCTTATTCAAAAGAAGTGGCCGAAGCATTCGGTGAAGCCTTTGAGGCTCTCGCTTCGTTTAGCGGAGTGACTATCGCGGCGATTAATGGCTATGCGATGGGTGGCGGGCTCGAGTGCGCCCTAGCTTGCGACATTCGTATCGCAGAAGAACACGCACAGCTTGCACTCCCAGAGGCGAAAGTAGGACTACTCCCTTGTGCAGGCGGCACACAACGTTTGTCGTGGTTAGTTGGCGAAGCGTGGGCAAGTCGCATTATTCTTTTGGGTGAACGCATCGATGCAGAGCGCGCGTTAACAATTGGCCTAGCCCAAGAAACCACTGCCAAAGGTGCGGCAACAGCGCGCGCAATAGAACTAGCGAAACAAACCGCAGAGCAAAGCCCCGATGCCATTCGCGCCTGTAAACGTTTAATGACTGCTCCTCGCGAAAAGGCGATTGCTCAAGGGCTAATTGATGAACGCAGCGAATTCATTGATCTAATTGGCGAAGCGAATCAGCTCGAAGGTACCAATGCCTTCCTAGAAAAACGTAGCCCATCGTGGTCGTAACTAAATATCATTTGAATACATAATAATAAGGGTTTTGGAATGTCATCTCCGCTAGTCATTGTTGAAGAAATTGAAGCCAAAAAAGGACGTATTGGCCGTCTTATTCTGAATCAAGAAAAAGCACTCAACAGCTTAAATCTTGAAATGATTCGCCTCTTGCGTGAGCAGCTTGATACATGGCGTGAAGACAAAACAATTGCCTGTATCATTCTGTCAGGCAGCGGAGAAAAAGCATTCTGTGCCGGCGGAGATGTCCAAGCTCTGTATGAATCTTCCCTTAACCCTAAAGATGGCGTGTGCGAATACGCTGAAACCTTCTTCTTAGAAGAGTACCAACTCAATTATTTAATCCACACCTATGAAAAACCAATCATCTGTTTAGGCAAAGGCATTGTCATGGGCGGTGGACTTGGGTTGATGGCTGGAGCCAGTCATCGTGTGGTCACGGAAACTTCTCGCATCGCAATGCCCGAAATTACCATTGGTTTGTTTCCTGACGTAGGTGGTACTTATTTCTTGAGTCGAATGCCACGTGGTTTGGGAATATTCTTTGCGCTAACAGGAGCAAGTATTAATGCAACGGACGCGCTGACACTTGGCATCGCAGATCATTTCGTTGCAAACGAAAAACTCGAAAGCTTACAAAGCGCTTTGGCTGCTGCATCATGGAAAACCAAAGATAACCATGCGCTTGTTAGCCAAATCATCTACGAACTTGGCTGCGAAAACTCAGTTGATTCGAACTTATCGCACCATGAGAGTTTACTCGAGGGCATATGCCAAACAGGAGGGCTTGGCGATATTGTTCATGACCTAAATAGCATCAAAGACGCAAGCCCTTGGTTGAGCAAAGCGATTGCCACGATGAATGCAGGCTCACCACAATCTATGTTAGTGATCTTCGAGCAACTCAGACGTTTCCGATACGCAAGTTTGAAAGAAGTATTCAGCTCTGAGTTAATACTTGCCACCAACCTTGTGCGCCACCCAGAGTTTGCTGAAGGCGTTAGAGCGCTTTTGATCGATAAAGACAAAAAGCCAGTACGGCAACACGCACACTTTAGTGCTGTAAGTGCCTCGGAAATGGAAGCCCTGTATACTCCCCCTTGGTCTTCCAACCCTATCACCGACTTACTTTAAGCATCTTAAAAGGACCTAAGGCTCAAACTATGGCAAACACTCTTTTCATTCTTTTGAGCCTTCTATTACTGAGCCAACACGCGCACAGTGAATCCGAAGCTCCTAAGCCAACAATCATTTCAGGGCATGCGCTTTCTCTCTATGGTTCTGCAAAATACGATGAAGGCTTTACACATTTTGACTGGGTAAACCCTAACGCACCAAAAGGCGGAACTTTACGTTTAATGGGCTTCGGCACTTTTGACTCACTCAACCCCTACACACTTAAAGGTACAAGCCCGTTCAATACGCCAGGTTTGTTTATGTATGGGTTTTCTGAGCTGAATGAACCGCTCATGGCAGGAACAGGCAGCTACGCCTCTTCTGCCGATGAAGTTCAAACCGCTTACGGATTAATCGCGCAAACCATTCGCTACCCCGACAACTATGCTTGGGTCGAATATGACATTCGAAACGAAGCGCGTTTTCATGATGGGCACCCTATCGATGCTGAAGACGTGGTTTATTCTTTCTACACACTCATTGAGAAAGGCCACCCACGCTACCAACAAAGCTTATTAGATGTAGATAGCGTGGCAGC